>JALTCQ010000064.1 GCA_027074515.1 Microcaldota archaeon
CGATCAACGTCCTTCATGCATCATCGCCTTGAACCGCAGGGCATCCTCGTACATCCACACGTTGTTGAAGAAGATCCACTGTTTCTCCGTATTCAATGAGCTGACAAACTCCTTTAACCAGCGCAGGTCCTTCTCAGTGTACTTGTAGTGGTACATCTTATTCCCTGGCGGCTTCCCGTGGAGGCGAAAGTAATACTCTTCTTGTTCTGGCGGTGCTTCCGCGAAGGGGTCCACCACCCAGATCCATTCGTCGAACGCTTTGTGCCACTGCCACCCTCTCAGCTCCAGCGCGTAGCTGTAATTCTTGTCCAGCGTGCTCAAGTAATCCAGAACCGTTCTCTCGTTACTATCCGTTTGCCTGAACGATTTTGGCGTCTGGATGAGGATGATGGGTGCTCTTAGAATATCCGCAATCCGCAGAATCTTCTCCGTCTCCTCCTCCACGCCTACGAACCGTTTCTCGTGAGTTACTCCGCGGAACATCTTTACAGTGAACACGAAGTTCTCTGGCACCTCTTTTCTCCATCTCTCTGCTGTGCTTTCTCGAGGGATTCTATAAAACGTGTAATCGACCTCTACCGTGTCAAAGAGTCGCGAGTACGCATCTAGCACGCTCGAGTATTCCTCAATGCCGAATTTTTTTGGCCGGAAGAACCCCCAGCCGCAGGTACCGAGCCTCACGTATTAATACGTGGTTCTCCCTATTTTTACATGGCTATCAAATACTTTCGGGATCCGATACTCGGGGAAATCGCGGTGCCCGACGAGTTCTTGCCCATCATTGCTCACCCCTCGTTCCAGCGCTTGCGGCGGATCGCCCAGCTGAGCCTCGCGTCTTACGTGTATCCCTCTGCCACGCACACTCGCTTCGCGCATTCCCTCGGCGTTTTTCACATCACCTCGCAGGCTACTGATGATCTTGCCACCCGTGCTTACGCCCTCGTGCACGATGTGGGCCACGGTCCCTTCTCCCACCTCACGGAGTACGCCTTGGCGCGTAACGGCCACCATTTCGATCACGACGAACGGATGCGCGATCTTCTGCCCAGCCTTCTACAAGACAGCGTTTTTACCCCACATGAGATCCTCTCCGCGCCGCTTGCACCCCTTGTCCACGGAGGAGTTGGAACGGACCGGCTTGATTACCTGACGCGCGATTCGTACTTTGCAGGGGTTCGTGTCGGGGAAATAGCGTGGGATCGCATCGTTCGTAACGTGTCAGTCGTTGATGGGAGCCTTCTGGTGCGTTACAAGGTGCTACCAAACGTGGAGCACCTCTTCGTCTCTCGCTTCATACTCGGGGATGCCGTGTATTTCCACAAGACTGTCCTGGTTCTTGACGAGATGTTCGTCCGTGCCGTTGCCGAGCTTCTGGATCACTATTCCCCCAAGGAAATCGTTGCGATGGATGATCCAGCAATGATTTCAGCTTTCAGAGCTGTGGGAAGCCGTTGGTGGGCGATGATCGAGACGCGAAAGCTTTTCCACGTTGTCGGCCGCTATTCAGATGAGGATTCGGCGCGAAAGGCGTGCGAGCAGCTTGCGTCCCAGCATGGTGATCAAAACGTTATTTTAGGTGAGCGTCTTAGCTGGTACAAGCCGCCAGAGGTGAGGATGGAAGACGGGCGAGATATCGTGGACGTTTCTCCCCTTGTCGCGTCCCTGCGAAGGGCAGAAGATGCCCGCCACTTCTACTTCGTCGCCATCAACAGATCCTGAAGAGATGTGAGTTCTCTCGGCTGTCCGACGCGCCAAATCCCGGCACGCTCGGGAAGCGCTTCACCAGCGTTTGTGCAAGTTCAGACTCTATGCGCTCTCCGGGAAATGTCCATACGCCAACGTGCTTGCAGCTATCCGACGTTGTTATCCAGTCTATGTGCCAGTGCTTCTTTTTCTCTTTTCGCCAGTGCCTAGAAACTCGTGCTCTGATGCCTCCCGCTCCAAAAGCACTTCCAACGTATGCGTATGTGCCCTGTGGTAGCGTTGTTTTGCCGTACGCGGTTCTCACGCTTATGTTTTTGGTGGTTTCCACGAGGAGTACGTACGTCCCCTTTTCCGCAGGTAGTTCAGATCCGTGGGAATAGAAAACGCCTTTCCCAGCCAGCAGTGACCTCAGATCCGACAGTCCATGCTGGCAAGACCTTGTCATAGATCTTCACCCTGTCGTCCGAGGGGTATATGCGGCGGAACGTGCCGTGGGGGAACCCACCTATGATGACGAGGGTATCCTTTTCCAAAAAGTCTTCTGGCAGTGCCCAGCGACCGTCCTCGTCCAGAACAACGACCTTTGCGCCCCCT
>JALTCQ010000065.1 GCA_027074515.1 Microcaldota archaeon
CGCCACAGCAGAGTGACGACTCCCTCTTTGACTTCAAGCAGCCCCTGAGTGCTTCGGACAAGGACGCTTAAACCTCGTCTATCGGGTAGACCACTATTCCTCTCTCCCTCGTTATCTCTAGCGGGTGGATGTGCTCCGAGTGCTTCGTTCCGCGCATCTTTCGGACGTGGAGCGTTCTGGTTGTCTGGCCACCGAGAGCGCCGTAGCGCAGGACGATGAGACCGTCTGCCACATACTCTTCCACGCCATACTTTGAGTACGTCCCCGAGTTCTCTGGAATCTCTGTGGTGACGATGGACGTGACTCCTGAGCGGGAGAGGACGTAGGACATCTTTAGAATTGCCTTGCGTATCTCCACTTCCGTGTCATACTTGAATCCCAGGGCGGGGAGCGAGTCAACGACGAGGCGCTTGGCCCCCATCTCCTTTATGCTCTTTATGATCTCCACGAGGAGCTTGTCCAGGTTGAAGCCCGTTTCGGGCAGCGCGTAGTCCTCCTCTGACGGTATACCCACACGAGAGATCGTTCCGTCTATGATTCGTATCATACCCTCCTGCTCCAGCTTGCGGAAGTCCCAGCCGAATTGGAGCATGTCCTCGCGGATCGTTTCCGGTCTTTCGTCCAAGGTGACGAATATGCCCGGCTCGTTGTAGTCCGTGGCTCCACGGTATATGAACTGGGATGAGAAGATCGTTTTTCCCGTTCCGGTGCTTCCGGAGACGAGGATCATCCTTCTTCTCGGTATTCCGCCCTCTATGAGCTCGTCAAGCCCGTCAATGCCTGTTGGTACGCGGTCCATGTTGATAGATGGGAGAGGTTATTTATATGCCCTTCTCCCCTGTATTTACTCGTGGCTATGAAGCGAAGGCCCGCCAAGGATTTGCGGATTTCTGAGATCTCCGGCGATGGACAGCGCGTTTCAGTCGTCTGCACCGTTGTTGACTTTGACCCCGCTGAGATGGGCGGTCACGTGGATGATGGGACTGGTGTGGCAAAGGTGGCTCTTGATGACGTGCTATTCGCGCAGAAAATGAACGTTGGAAGCGTTGTCCGGATCATCGGGCGGGCTTACACGACGGAGGACATTCCTTTGATACGTGTAGAGGTTGTGCAACCCTTTTCTGATGCCGACCTTGACATGTACCGTGAAATAGTTGCGCTTGAAAGGAGGGTTTACAATGACAATGCGGGTGCTGTTTGAGTCTGCTGATGTTTTGAAGAAGAGCATCAAGGCGCTTTCCGCGCTCATAGATGAGGGAGAGTTCCTTTTCGACGAGGAGGGCATGAAGCTCCGTGCTACCGACCCTTCCAAGATTGCCATGGTTGACTTTAATCTGCCGAAGCACGCCTTTAAGGAGTATGACGTTCCTGGGCCGGTGCGCATCGGGCTGAACATGAGCGACATGGAGGGCGTGTTCAAGAAGGTGCGTGCCGGTGAATCCGTTGAGATGGAGCTATCTGAGGACGGTTCCCGCTTCTTCATAACGCTCCACGGCAAGGCGCGCCGCCGCTTCACACTTCCCGTCATAGACCTTGGCGGAATGGAACTTCCCGTGCCGAAGATTCCATTCACCGCCAACGCAAAGGTGCTGGCAGAGGTTTTTGCCTCCGCAGTGGACGACGCATCCGCCTTCTCCACCCACGCCATCATACATCTCAAGGCGGACGGCATGCAGATCCGCGCGGTCGGTAGCAAGGGAGAATACGTCCTGGAGCTGAAGATTGGCGAGCATGACGCTCTCCTGGACCTCCAGGTGAACGAGGAGGCAAAGGCTTCCTACCCGCTGGACTACCTGTCAGACATGGTCTCCCAGGCCAACAAGACCGCGGCGATATCCCTTGCCCTCTCCACTGACGCACCCCTGAAGCTTGCCTACTCCATAGGCGATGCGAACTTCACGTACTTCCTCGCGCCGCGCATTGAGACCGGGTGATGGCCGTGCTGGACGTCCTGCTGGAGGATCCCCGCCCCTGGAAGGCAGCCATGGACACGGTTTTCTCCTTCCTTCCAGAGGGCACGCTCTTCTTCTCAGACAACGGAGTGCATCTCCGCGCCATGGATCCTTCGCAGGTCGTCCTCGTTGAACTCTTTGCGCCGAAGGAAGTATTTTCCAAATACGAGCTGGGGGCACCCAGCGTCCCCGTTCCACTTGATTTCTCCGAGTATACGAAGATCCTTTCCCGTGCAGGCACCGATGACAGGGTGAAAATGAAGCTGGAGGACGTTTCCCTTTCCGTGATCATAGAGCGGGCCAACGGTTCCTTCTGCCGCGAGTTCTATCTACCTCTCCGCGACGTGAGCGATCAGGCCGCAGAGGTCTCCATTCCAAACGCCACGAGCACTGTTACAATTAGAGCGCGCCTGCTCAAGGACGCTTTGAGGGATTCTGGACTCTTTGCCACCTCAGCGGTCTTCGTCGCCCGTCCTGACGTTTTCATGGTGGAGGCGAAGAGCCAGCAGGGCATCACGCGCGTTGTGGCTCATCCAGGGGACGACGTGAAGATTTCCGCGGATCTGGAGTCTATCTCCAGGTACTCCCTGCCTTACGTCCAGAACATCGTCAAGGCGGCCGATCCAGACACATTCATCACACTCTCCTTCGGTAACGACACCCCTGCAAAAATTACCTACGAAGTCTCGGGCATAAGGCTTACATTCTTCTTGGCGCATATGATACTATGAGTGATTTTTACGCGCTCTTCCCATTCCTGCCCGGAGCGCGGAGATTGTTGCCCGAAAATCTTTCCTTGGACCTAATTCCCGAACAGGTACTTGCCTCTGCTTCCTCTCGCCTGAAAAACATCCTTTCCAAGCGTCCCGACTACACTACCGTGCTCTCTGCCCGCGAGGAGGTTTTCCACTACGTGCTGATGCGTCTTTTGGTCTCCATTCTCGGCACCGACTACTATTACGATCGCTTCGCCCGTTACTACGCCGAACGCACGCGTAGGCAAGCAGCGCACTTGGATGATTTCCTTGCAGAGGCCGGTGCTGACCCGGAATTCCTTGACGTGCCCACATACATGTCTTTTCGCCATATCTATCCCGAGACGAAGCTATACCACCTCCCCGTGAAGGGCGGCCAAGTTTTTTTCCCGCGCAGGCTCTTCCCCTACCTTGCAGGAACCGTTGCATACTCCCTGGTTCGCTCATCACTACCTGCAGACGTTTCTGACGTTCCACCAGCCTTCAAGGACTACGCCCGCGCAGCCGTCCCTGTAACTGTCTCTTCAGGACCTACTAGGGGCTGGGGCTTCGTGAAGCGCCTCCTCTCCGCGGAGGGGATCCCTGATGGAAAGAAACGCATCCTCCTCTTCTGGATCATACCATACCTTGCCAACGTGAAGGGTCTTTCCGTTGATGAGGTTGTTGCAAGGGTGCAGGAGTGGCTCTCGCGCCAGGGTGGTCAAAAGGTGCTCATCTCTTGGGTGCGCAGCGATGCTGAACTGGCGAAAAAGAAGGGAATACGTCCCTGGAGCCTGAAGAAGGTGGAGCAGACGGATCCCGCGCTGGTGAAGATGCTCAGGGAAATGGGTGTGTTATGATGATAGAAAGGCTGCTCTCCGATGCGTTCCGGCGTTACTATCGTTCCCACGAAGTGCCCGCGCCACCAGCCGTTGAACGCAGGGAGTTTGGCGTGGGTGCGTATGGGAGGAAGATCGTCAAGAGGCATATGTCCTTCGCCACGGAGCGCGAGTTCCAGAACTACCTGAAGACCAACGCTCCGCATTACATTTCCTATTCTGTTGGCTATTTTGAGTATCCCGACGCTCCCAGCATGGAAGAGAAGCACCTCCTCGGCGCTGACTTGATCTTTGAGTTTGATTCGGATGAACTGGGCCTTTTCTCACCTAACGACGTGTGGATCTGCCCCCACTGCAGGGCAAAGGGCTTTGTGAAGGAGTTCCTGGAAAAAGGGAAAAACCCCGTTGCCTGCCCGCGCTGCGGAGACCCTGTTAAGGTCATCATGTTCCCCGATCCCGACCGCGAGGAGCGGCTCAAGGAAGAGGTTGACACCCTTGTCAAGGACTTTCTCTTGGACGAGTGGGGCTTGTCCCCCAAGGAAATAGCCCTGAACTTCTCAGGGAACCGAGGATACCACGTGCACATACGTTCCGATGCGTTCCGGGAGTTAGACAAGGATGCGAGGATAGAACTGACCGAGTACATAACGGGGCAGGCCCTGGATGTGCGCTACTTCTTTGACGTGACTCATTATCCCATCCGCGGGCCGAAACCGTCCGATCCTGGCTGGCCCGGCCGTGTGGCCCGTGCAGTGGTTCGTGCCTTGGAACGTGCCAAGCGCGTGTCCGATCTCGTGGTTCTGGGAATGGATGCAGCCAGCGCCAGGAAGCTCTTCCACGACAGGGCGATGTTTGTGGAGTCTGTGAAGCGTGGGGTCTGGCCCATCCCTGGGACGAGGGGGGAAGATGTTTTCGCTCCTATTCAGCGCCTCGTGAAGGGACTCTCTCCGTACATGGGCAAGGAAGTGGATACGAATACCTCCGTGGATATTCACCGTCTCATACGCGTTCCAGACACGATTCACGGCGGAACGGGGCTCTTAGCGAAGCGATTGAAGGATATTTGGTCTTTTGATCCGTTTAAGGACGCTGTGGCCCTCCCGTCTCGTCCAGAACTTGAGGTAGAGGTGGATATTGCCCCAGAGTTTGAGTTCGCCGGCGAGACGTGGGGCCCGTACCGCAACCAAAAGCTTCTATTACCACTTCATGTCAGTATATACCTGATGAGTAGGGGGGTCGCCCGTTGGACATTGACTTCAGAAAGTTGAGACACATATACCTTCAGGAGAAGAAGTCGCCGCAGCGGCTTGCTCGCGTTCGACCTGACTTTTACAAGCTGCTTAGGGAGTACGTGCGCAAGGAGCGGGACAATCTGGCCCATTCTCCCGGCGTGGAGGACGTTCAGGCACTAATGCAGTTTGCAAACCTCGTCAAGCTCGTGGGCGACACCATATCCATCCGTCAGCGCAAGATCGTGCAGATGGCCATAAGCGCTTCCTTCTCCGAGTTCTACGAGCCGGAGAACCTCGTGGGCTGGGAACAGGATATGTATAACGAGATTCTGAACACGGTACGGAAGTATAGAGAGATAGCGCTCAGTTCCGTTGGTCTTGGTTCTGGTGCTTCCTCGTCCACGGAGGAGCGCTCCGTTTCGCCGCCTTCTGTTGAGGAATCAGTGGGGCAACCGGCACAGCCTGCCGAATCATCGTCTGAACCCCCAACTAAAGAGGTGCCCACTCCGACGACGGTGAGACTGCGGATCTTAAAAAGCATTCCTGCATTTATCGGTACTGATTACAATACCTACGGGCCCTACGAAGAGGGTGCCGTCGTGGATCTGCCACCAGGCGTGGCGGAGATCCTTTTGGTGCGTAATCTTGCTGAGGTGGTGAAGGATGAAGATACCAATGCCCAGGTCTAAGTTCCTCGTGGTGAAGTGTCCCAAGTGCGGGAACGAGCAGATCGTCTTCAACAAGGCTGCTACGGTCGTGCGCTGCAATACCTGCGGTGAGATCCTTGCGAGGCCCACGGGATCCAAGGCTGAGATCCTTGGAAAGGTGGTGGAGTCGTTAACATGAGCGCCAAGGCACCCGAGAACGGAGAGTACGTAATCGTTCGTATCAAGGACATTGTTCCCTATGGCGCGTTCTGCGAGCTCGTAGAGTACCCCGATTTCCGCGGATTCATCCACATTTCTGAAATATCTAACTCTTGGGTCAAGAACATTCGCCATCACATCAAGGAGGGCCAGATGCGCGTTGCGAAGGTCCTCGGGGTCTCCACCCACAAGAAGATGTGCGATCTTTCTCTGAAGCGTGTTTCTGGCGCCATAGAGAAGAGGAAGCTGGAGGAGGTCCGCCGTCGCAAGCGCGGGATGGGTCTCCTTCGTGCCGCGGCAAAGCTAGCATCCCGCCCCGAGTCGGAGGTTGAGCAAATCTACGATCTTCTGGAGGAGCACTTCGGCGATGCGCTCACGGCCTTTGAGTCTGTTGTTTTTGAGGGCGAGCACGTTCTTGACGACGTTAAGGGTCTGCCAGCAGACTGGAAATCTGCAATCATCGCCATAGCTAAGAAGTCCATAGAGATTCCGCGCAAGACCGTCAAGGCTCACGTATCTATAACTGTTCCTGGGCCGTTTGGTGCCAAAACGATCCGCGAGGTTCTTCAGAGGGCGAAGGAGCAGGTGGAGAGCAACGCCCACAGCGAAGCAAGGATTTACTACGTTGGAGCGCCCAGATACGCCATAGAGGTGACCACCACGGACTACAAGGTTGCTGACAAGATTCTCGCATCTGTCTGCAATGATATCGTTTCTGCCGTGGAGAAGGCGGGCGGAACAGCATCCTGGGAGAAGGTGGAAGCATGAAGCTTCGCCTGCGCAAGTGTCCCAAGTGCGGGAGATACACTTTGAAGGAGAAGTGCCCCGTTTGCGGGACGGAAACGGTTTCTGCCCACCCTCCTCGCTTTTCACCTGAGGACAAGTGGGGCGAGTACCGTCGAAGGGCGAAGCTGGAGCTGGGCCTCGTCTGATGTTTTAAGCATGAATTCCTATTTCATATATGCGCGTTGTTTTGCACAAGAACCAAAGGGCCGAAGTTCTGCTCACCGGACTGCCTGGAATCGGAAGAGTGGGCCACGTTGCTGCACAGTATCTCATTTCCAAGCTCCCCGTGGAGCACGTGGCATCTCTCTACTTCGAATCCTTCCCTCCACAGGTGATCATCAACCAGGGAATCGTTCGTCTCTTCACCAACGAGGTCTACTACGTTCCAGCGAAGCGGCCCTTCTTCATCCTTACTGGCGACTCGCAGCCCGTGGGTTCCAATCCTGAGGAGTTCTACGCGTACGTTGAGGCACTTCTGGACTTCTTCAAGCCCCGCGGCGTCAAGGAGATCATAACCATGGCAGGCATAGACCGCGGCACTCAGAGGTTCACGGACCGGCCAGGCGTGGTTGTCGCAGGCTCTGATGACGAGATTGTGGAGAGGTTCAAGGAGTTGGGGGCCACAGTGGACGAGGGTGGTGCCATAACTGGAGCTGCCGGTCTTCTTATAGGTCTTGGCGCCCTGCGCGGACTTCGAGGCGCCTGTCTCATGGGTGAAACGTCTTCACAGCTGACTGCCCATGGAGATCCGACCTCTGCTGCCACCGTTCTTCGCATGGTTTCCAAGTACCTGGGCTTTGACGTGGACTTGACGGAACTGGACAAGGCTGCCGAATCCCTGGACGCGCTGTTGAAGAAGGTGGCCACGGCGCCCAAGGAAGAGAAAAAGGAGCCTGTAGACTACATCCGTTAAATCTTTTCTTTTCTCACTACATTATGCCAGAGTTTCTTCGTCCGAAGGTCTATACACTTGTTTACGTGATTCAGGGCGATCGTATCCTTCTCATTCGTAAGAAGCGTGGTTTCGGCGAGGGATACTTTAACGGGCCTGGCGGTAAGGTGCATGTTGGCGAGACGCTCGAACAGGGGGCCCGTCGCGAGTTTCGTGAGGAGCTATGCGCTGAGCCTGGCCCCTTGGTGTGGCGAGGGCTTCTGGAGTTTTACAACAACGATTCGCTGGAGATGCTCGTCCACG
>JALTCQ010000066.1 GCA_027074515.1 Microcaldota archaeon
ACGATGACGATGATCGCCTCAGTGGCATCCATGATAGGATAAGTGAAGGAATATATTTGAAGAGAACGGAATTGTTGCGTGGAAGACGAGTTCGTCAGAAGGGCTCTTGGACTAAACGCTGAGCGGCTCGCGGATGGGATCGTGTTCAGAAAACGCAAAGAATGGGCAAAAACACTCAGAGATAAGGAAGAAGAGCTGAGAAAATACATAGAGCAACACGGGGGCACGAAGTATCCTGAAGCGGGCTACGCGCAGTGGAAGTACTTGCGAAGCAAGGCGGGAGATGTGATAACAGAACCTGAAGACGTGGTGGCATCCGCGGAACGGCTAGAGGAGCTGCTAAAAAGATCTCCAAAGGGCATCCCAAGCAAGGAAGAGCTTCAACGGCTGGCCCTCGAATATGGCGCGCTCCGCGAGGTTAGGGAAGCGTTGGAAAGAGCAAACGACCCGCAGATCTTCCGCTGGTACTTAGAAGGGAAGCCATTCCTGGAGTACGTGGCGCCGTTGCTTGTCCTTGAAGCGAAGAAGCAGGGACTAAATCACAAGAGAGTGGCGGAGCTTCTCGTGAAAGCGGTAAAAGAAAGAGAGGAGTAATCATTTCTTTTTCTTCTCTGCCGTCTTCCTCGCCTCGATCCACGACTCCAGAAGCTCAAGGGGGACGACAAAGTAGAACTTCTGGCTGGGGTCCTTGGAGAGGTCGCTGAGCGTCTGCAGGGTTCTCAAGGTTAGAGCACCGGGCGTGGTGGCCAGCTTGGCTGCGGCCTTTGCGTAGTTCTCAGCCGCGGCGAGGTCACCCTCTGCCTTGATGATAACTGCTCGCTTCTCCCTCTCTGCCTCCGCCTGAACGGCCATGGCGCGCTTCATGTTATCCGGTAGGGTGATGTCCTGCAGGCGAATCTCCGTGATGTCAATGCCCCACTCGTCCGTCTTGGCATCCACTATGCGGCGGATCTCCTGGGCAATAGTGTCCCTGTTCTCCAAGAGCTCGTCCAGCTCAACGCCACCTATCACGTCACGGAGCGTCGTCTGGGCGATGGCCGACGTGGCGTAAACGTAGTCGTGTACACGCAGGGTAGCCTTGGCAGGATCGATGACGCGGTAGAAAACAACGCCGTTCACGCGGACGGAAACGTTATCCTTCGTTATGACCTCCTGCGGGGGGATATCCAGCGTCTGGACACGGAGATCAACGATGCGAAGGCTCTGAACGAGAGGAACTATAACAACAAGACCAGGACCCGTTACGCCGTCGTAACGACCCAGTGTGAAGAGCACGCCGCGCCTGTACTCCGGAATGACCTTAACTGCCAAAACCAAGTAGAAAATGAATACCGTAAAGAGCGTCCAAAACAGCGCAGTAGACACGAAAAGCGATACAAGCGTGATCAGCGCGAAAAGGAGTAGAACAACAACGGGCATGCTGGATGCCTGCCTTGCGGCATAGTTTGAATCCTCATCCATGGGACCACCTCCAACAAATTCCGCTTTAAGTAGATTTAAATTGATTCCTTTGCCATATACTTCCGTACGGGTTTTGAGGTGAGACTATGGCAACAGTTTACGATGTTCCCGCAGACGTGCTCATCGAAAAGGCAGCGAAGCGGCTGGAAGAGGAAAAGATCGTAGAGATGCCCGAGTGGGCAAAATTCGTCAAAACGGGTGCGCATAAGGAGCACCCACCGGTTCAGGACAACTGGTGGTACATCCGCGCCGCCAGCATTCTCCGCAGGATCTACATAGACGGCCCTGTCGGCGTCGCGAGGCTCAGGACGTACTACGGCGGCAGAAAGAACCGTGGCGTCAAACCAGAACACCACGTAGACGCTGGCGGCAAGATAATCAGGACCATCCTCCAGCAGCTTGAAAAGGCTGGCTTCGTGGAGAAGGACGGCCAGAACGGCCGCAAGATCACGAATAAGGGCCAGTCGTTCCTGGATAAGATAGCCTCTGAGATCGCAAAGGGTGCCTAGAATGGATGAGCTGGAAGCGATCCGCAGAAAGAAAATGCTCGAATACCAGCAGAAGCTCCAGCAGGAAGAGGCATTAAGGCAGCAGAAACTACAGGCGGAGCTCCAGCTCAGGGCACTTCTCCGACGCATACTTGAGCCAGAGGCGTTTGAGCGGATAGAGCGTGTAAGAATGGTGAACGAGCAGCTCTACGCCCTGGCGGTTCAGCAGTTGCTTGCACTCTACCAGAGCGGAAGGCTGACGAAGAAGATAGATGACGCCACGTTAAAGGCATTTCTCGCGCGGCTCTCCGGGCCGAAGCGCGAGACGAAGATACGCATTCTTGA
>JALTCQ010000067.1 GCA_027074515.1 Microcaldota archaeon
GTATGTAATAACCGCCCCACGTGTCCACGCAGTCGTGGCAGCCGCCGTAGAGTTTCATTTGTATGGGCATGTCGAAGATGATGAATCCAGGCCCAAAGGCTGTGTAGCCAAGACTCTCCAAAAATGTTGCAACGAAGGCCGCGCGGGACGGATCTCCGAGAATGTTTCCAGATAGTTTCCGCAGAGTTTTGACCACCGCACACTTCTGCTCGCAGGACTCGCCGTTGTGGGCCGCCTCTGTAATGTTAACGGACGCGTCTCCGAAATCAATGTCGTCGTGATGCGCGAAAACGATGGATGTTGTTCCAATATCGTCCCTCTGCGCCTCAACTACAGAGCCCGTCACGGACGCCCCAGGAGCAGAAAGAACGAAGTGTCCATTACCAAGGGCAGAAACAACGCAAGTGGGGCAGGACTTCTCAGCCACGGCGAGGCTCACGAGAGATGGCCCCATGGAGTACATGCGCTCCTGCTCCCTGCCAACAACAAAAGCGTTCAAAATCTTCGGCTGGTGACCGTGGAATACCGTGTCTTCCAGCGCACTCCATGGGAACACGCTGCTCAGAACGGTTTTGAAGAAATCACCGGGATCCGAGCCGCCGTTGATGAGCACGTCCACGAAGGCGTCGTCTCCCATGGTTCCCGCCGTGGGGGTGATCCTCGTGAACTTCCACTCCTTGGGCACAGGGAATGGGCCAGCGAGGGCACCAAGGTTTGAGAAACCAACGACTGCGCCGGGAATTTGCTGGCGGGTCTGCAGGAAACCAGTCCGCACGACGTACATCAGGCCAGGAATAACAATGGACTCCTTCAGAACACGACGGATGGCTCCCTCGGACATCATGTCGCCAGTCCACTCGCGCATGGCCCCTGCCAAACCGAAGTCCACAGGGTCGAGCTTCTGCAGTTCGGTGGAGACACGGTCGAGGTTGGAAGCAGTCACTTTGGAGTTCTGGAGCAAGTTCGCAAGTAATGCGCGCTCAGGAGACTTCTTATTATTTGGTAGCTTCTTCACAGCATCTAAAAAACTATCAAAGCTGCCTGCAGTGAGTGCCTTGGCAAGATCTTGATATCCCGCACCCTCTAGCTGCTTTGCAAGGATCTCCGCGGCGGGAGATCCATGAAGTGCACCAAATACGTCTTGTATGGGAGCAACAGTCTTGGCATAGTAGCCAAGGAAGTTCCTGAAAGATTCCTGGCTGCTAAACAAATTCTCCTTTTGTAGTAGAGCATAAAGCTCCTGTAATTTTTTATCGTCAACTGGTTGGCCAGATGCAAGCTTACGCACTAAATCGTCCAAGTCTGTGGCCTTATCACCCAAAAGGGAGCGAGCCATAGAATATGCCTTGTATGTCTTGGCAACTTGGTCATAAGCAGAGGGATTCTCTATTAAGGACACAAACTCTTGAAGATTCTTCCTCACATTCGGCGAGCCCAGCACCTCAGCAAGCTGATCCATGGCCAGGGAAGACTCCGTTATGGCACGAGCAAGGCGGGCACGTTGCTCTGGCGTGAGTTTCTGCAAAACCTCTGGGTTTTCCAGACCAGAACACTTCCCGGCGGTTAGACAGGAAAGATACGCCTGCTTCACCTCGTCCGACTGCTTTGCAATGTCGTCCAGCGCCTGATCCTGAAGCGTGGAGATCTTCCTCATGCCCGGAACGTGCTCCGCCATCTTGTTCCAGCGCTCGATGAAAGAAGAGATCTTCGTGTTCTGCTTGAGCTTCATGGCCGTGGTTCGAATGCTCTTCTTGAAGGAGGATGGGAGCACCTTGTTCCAAACGGCAGTCGTACCCCACTCCGCAAACATCTCGGCGCTTGTCCCGATGTTCAGATACTTCGTGAAGAGCGAGTAAACCTCCTGGTTGCAAATATTCGAAGCACAGACAACAACGACGTTGAAATCGCCCGATCTGAGAACGTTAACAATGCGAGGGGATCTGTTCAAGAGTGATTTCATGCCAGTAACGATTGCAGACGTTTCGGCAAGGGAAGACAGTCCCGCCGTACCCTTCTGACCAGCGCGCCAGAGGGACGTTTCAACGCGTCCAGAATAGTGTTCGTGGAGCATCTTGCCGTAAGCGGGCCCATTGGGCGTGTCCTTCGCTATGCGCAAGTCGGAGGATAAAACGCCAGCAAGGAGGAACGGGCCGCCCTTGGACGTGGTTCTATTAATGTATAGATCTGAGCTCTTCGGATCGGCAGCGTAGCCATTGAAATCGTCCACGTAGTAGCTCTGCAAGCTCGGATCCGCAAGAACCGTGGAGTTTACGTCCAGCTTGGAGA
>JALTCQ010000068.1:0-4097 GCA_027074515.1 Microcaldota archaeon
GGATTCTCTTCTGCCCGGCCTGGAAGAAGCTCTTGAAGGTATGAAAGAGGGCGAAGAGAAGGAAGTAGAGCTCCCGCCCGAGAAGGCCTTCGGAGAGAGGAAGAAAGAGCTCATATACATCATTCCGGAGAAGGAGTTCAAGAAGCGGGGCATCAGGCCCGTTCCCGGCCTGCCCATAGAGGCGGACGGACGCGTGGGACGAGTACTCGCCGTGAGCGGCGGAAGAGTCCAAGTAGACTTCAACCACGAGCTCGCAGGCAGGACGGTCATCTACAAGATCAAGGTGCTCTCCGAGCTCAAGAAGCCGGAAGAGATTGCGGAGGCGCTGTTCCGCCGCTACTTCAGGACAAAGCTGGACGGTGTGGCCTACGAGGACGGCGTTATGGAGGTCGTCTACACGCCAACGGACACAAAGGACAAGAACATGAACAAGCTGCTCTTCGTGGCGACGCTCCTGAAGATCATACCGGATCTGAAGGAAGTGCGCGTCACGGAGCGCTACGTGAGGAGAGAGCAGAAGGAAGAGGCTAAGGATGGTGACAGTAACGAATAATAACCACTATTTCTTCTTCTTACCATGAAGGGAGTTTCCCCCGTCGTAGCCACGGTGCTTCTCGTCGCAGTTGCCATCGCTGCGGCAGTTGGTTTCTACGCGTGGACCGAAGCAACAATGAGCAGCACTCAGTCCACGGCATCGGCACAGGCGAACAAGGTATTCACCCTACCGCTGACCGTAGAAGCTGCCCAGATGACCACGCCGTACACGTGGAACATCATTGTAAGGAATCCAAACGGCGTTGACGTGGATGCAAACCAGCTGATGCTCTACGTGAAAGATGCAAAGGGGGATATCTGCGCGGTGTCCTCCGGTGTTGTTGGCGGGAGCATTCCGG
Organism: Microcaldota archaeon; assembly: GCA_027074515.1. Classification (GTDB taxonomy): domain Archaea; phylum Iainarchaeota; class Iainarchaeia; order JAADDC01; family JAADDC01; genus SZUA-1452. The sequence continues at coordinate 894 of JALTCQ010000068.1, forward strand.
CGCAGAGTGTGGAGCGGTTGACGTTCTACGGGTGGAACAAGTGCGAGATTCCAGCGAATTCAGAGGAGTGGAAGCTGACCCTGAGCGCTGGAGGATACAAGAGCGAGTATGCTGTGCCTGTAAGCAGTTCTTCTATGGGTTTAGTGTTGTGGATGCCCTTTGACGACGTGTGGAAGTTTGATAAGAGCGGGAATAATCTGGACGTTCACTACTATGATGAGGAGTTCCAGGGGACTGTGAATGGATTAAGTAATGGAACGTTGATGGATGCAAACACTAGCAACGGAGACGGGGATACTCCTCCAAAGTGGGTAAAAGGACATAAGGGCTACGGGCTAGAGTTTGACGGGGTGGATGATTACGTGAGCGTAACAGGAATCGATCTAACTTCAAATCCTGAAGAGAACGCGACAGTGTGTATGTGGTTCTACTGGGATCCAGACATCACAAATAGTGCCTGGAAGAACAACTGGATGCTGTTCTCATGGAGTACAGGATATGATATATGGTACTCCAGCGGACTGATAGGAATAAATACAGGGAGAGGCGAAAAGCTAGGGTTCCCATGGAACGAACCTAAGAGATGGGAGTTCGTATGCGTGATGTTCCCCAACGACTATCCAGACAGGAATGCTGACGCTGTAATCTGGCTGAACGGGGAGAGAAAGACCCTCACGTTCGACAAAAGTGCGGTGAACAGCAAGAACCTATCCACAACAGCGTACATTGGGGGGAGTACATCACATACGGCGTACGTGTTCCCGGGAATTATCGACGACGTCCGCATATACGACAGAGCCCTGACGGACAAAGAAGTCAAGGAGCTCTACGAGGGGAAGGATGTCCGGGACGGATTGGTGCTGTATCTACCCTTCGACGAGGGAACGGGAACGACGGCGTGGGACTGGCACAACTGGAGCAAAGAAGGGCTATGGCTCGACGGGAAGTACGATGGAACAGTTGTAAACTACGTATCTGGGATAGGAGGCCTACCCAGCACGATAACAACACCATATACAATGGTTGCAGAGGCAAACGTGAGCAAACCCAACGATGCGTTGATCACGAGGACCACATCACACTCAACAATATGGCTGGGGAGCGAGGGGTACCGACCGTGTATATCCATAGACTACAACTACAACGATGGCGTAGATCCCCTGGACCTCTGCATAAATGATATAAACATGTTCCAGAAAGACTGCAGACTGGCAGCAGAGTACACGCCACCAAACGGGCCGGCAAGAATATGTGCAAGATGTGGCGAAAAGATAGAGTGTAACTCCGTAGATACTTACAACTACGGAAACCCAGACGCAGCGCAGAACAGCTCAGGGCTCTCAATAGGTGCAATATGGAGCAAAGATACGGTAGATAACCTGAGGGGATACCTCCGTGAAGTCCGCTACTACTCAAGGGCATTAACAGAGGGTGAGCTGAAGTGCATCGTGAATAACGGGGACTGCCTCATCGACGACAAGAACCTCGTGGTGATGTACACGTTCCAGGAGCCGTGCAGGACAGGGCCGACGGACCTGAGCACGAACAAGGTCTGCAGGGCGCCGAAGATCGTGGAGGTGAACGGATTAGAGGGAGTAGAATTCGACGACAATACCACGGCACACTATTTCTGGACGGACCCTGACGAAGGAAAAATCCGGAATGACTTCACAGTATTCGCAGCATTCGATACAAACAACACACAGAAAGCATACATCATAAGGAAAAACAACGACGCAGACGGGTTCTACAACTACTTCATACACACAATCAGTGGAAAGCTAAGGGCGGGAATATGGGACGGATCAAACTTCCCAGATGTTCGGGGGACAAAAATTGTCAATGACTCAAAGATTCACGCAACGGCATTTGAAAGAACTGCCCACAAAGAAATAGCATTGTATACGGACGGACAGCTGGATGAAAATGCTACTGACACGACAACCGGCAGTATCACAGGAAGCGCGCCAGTACAGATAGGGTACATATACGACGAGTACTTCTGGGGACACATGTACAGCATATTCCTGCTAGAGAAAACGCTGGACCGGCAAACCATCTCTGCGCTCTGCAAGCTCTTCAAGGCGTGCTAAGGGCTGTCCTGAGTAAAGTACCTCCTATCCACATTTCCTTCTTCTGCGCCGCTAACCTCCTCAAAGACCACCTGCGCGATTCTCACCCCTGGCCAGAGGCGAATGGGACGAGGAGCAAGGTTCACAATCTCAAGGATCTGGTGGTTCGAAACGCCGGGCTGGATGAGATTTGAGGAAACGTGGACGAGGAGTCCGGCGCGGGCGAACCTCGAACGGCCCGAGATCCAGCCCATGACGCGGTGAGACAACGTTATTCGTTCCACGCTCATTCCCAGAACGAGCTGGCCGGGCTGGATTTCTAGAGGATCTCCCTCCGTATCCACCACGTCTCCAAAAACAGCCGGATCAAAGGAATCGTCCCGAACATCCAAAAACTCATCGTAGCGGTCAAATATGCGGAATTTAGAGGATAGCGCGATGTCATAGGACGCAGGGCCCAAGGCTTTCTCCTCAAATGGATCGATAGCAATGTCACCACTCTTCATGAGCTCCAAAATTGCCCTTCTGCCGAGAATCATGATGGGAAAAGGAATGCATAGTTTAAAACAATTGCCCTGCAAATGGATATTGTTCTGTTTCTGAGGTGTTCTAATGGACGCGAAGAAAGGCACCACAACGGTCGGAATCGTTGGAAAGGACTACGTGATACTTGCGGCGGACAAGCTCGCATCAATGGGCGATCTAGAGGCAGACAGAAGAACTCAGAAGGTGTATCCGATTTCTGACCACATGGCCATGACAACGGCAGGGCTCGTTGGAGACGCTCAGCTGCTGGTCCGGTTCCTCAAGACAAAGATCAACCGAATGAAGATAGAAGAAGGCAAGGAACCCAGCGGAAAGCGGGTAGCGACACTGCTGGGCACGATACTCAACTCCACGAAGTACATGCCATATATGGTCCAATTGCTCCTCGGCTCCTACGTAGATGAGCCCATTGTCTACTCCATGGACGCGGCTGGCGGCATCGGCTACGAAAAGCACTTCACGGCAACAGGTTCGGGAAGCCCAGTGGCGTACGGTGCGCTGGAAGCAGGATACAAGGAAGGAATGTCCGAGAAGGAAGCGATAAAGCTGGCAATACAGGCGGTGGAAACGGCGAGGCGCAGGAACG
>JALTCQ010000068.1:4107-7567 GCA_027074515.1 Microcaldota archaeon
GGGTTGGCAGAGAGCGAGCTTCTAAAGAAAGTAGTGCAGATAGTAGGCCCAGAGGCCCAGGTAGTTAAGGTCGAGCCGGAAGGCCCCGAAATAGGCATATACACGCGCAATCCAAAGTATTTTCTCGAGCACGAGGACGCAGTGGCAAGCATCGCATCGGTGCTGAAGAAGAGGATAAACATACGGAGTGACGCGTCCATACTCACGCCTCCCGAGCACGCAAAGGACGTGATACTCGCAACGGTGCCAGAAGAGGCAGAGATAACGGACATTGACTTCGTTCCCGAGCTCGGCACCGCCTTCGTGGAAGCAAAGAAGCCTGGGCTCGTCATAGGGAAAAACGGAGAGACGCTAAAGCGCATAGTGGAGCAGATAGGCTGGTTAATACACGTTTATCGCGCGCCGGCCATGGAGAGCCAGATACTGAAAGGGGTCAGAAAGGTCCTCATAAAGCACACGAAGGACCGCATCAAGTTCAACAAGGAGGTATTCGCACGCATAAACCGGCCAAAGAAATCTGATAAGGAGTGGGTGCGCATCCACTTCCTTGGTTCATCCCGTTTCGTGGGAAGGAGTGCATACCTCGTTGAAACACCGGAGAGCAAGGTCCTTGTAGACGCCGGTGTGGACGTCTCGGGATCCGGAGACATGTTCCCGGAGCTCGGTGTTCTGGGCATCCCGCTGGACGAGATAGATGCCGTGGTGGTCACCCATGCCCACCTGGACCACTCTGGCATGGTGCCATACCTCTACAAGCTCGGCTACAGGGGGCCCGTGTACGCCACACCGCCCACGAGGGACCTCTCAGCGCTCCTGCAGTTTGACTTCGTGGACGTGCTAACGAAGGACAACAGAGACCCGCCATACAGCGAGCGCTGGGTGAAGGAAGCTGCGCTGCACACAATAACGCGGAACTACGGCGAGGTCACGGATATCACGCCGGACATGCGCATAACTTTCCACAACGCGGGCCACATCCTCGGTTCCGCAACGGTGCACATCCACGTGGGTCAGGGCTTCCACAACATCGTGTTCACGGGCGACCTGAAGTTCGGCTTCTCGCGCCTGCACAACCCAGCCGACACGAAATACCCAAGAGTAGAAACGCTCATCATGGAGAGCACCTACGGTGCGAGGGACGACGTGCATCCGCCGAGAAGAGAAACGGAGGCGGCCCTGGAGAAGATACTCGTGGAGACCATGGAGAAAGGGGGGAAGCTACTCATCCCCGCCTTCGCAGTGGGCCGTGCGCAGGAGATCATGCTGACCCTTGAGGCGTTCTACCGCAAGAACGGCTACGACTGGCCAATATACGTGGATGGAATGATAAAGGAGGCCTCCGCAATATACACGGCATATCCAGAGTACCTGAGGCGCGACGTGCAGAGGAGGATCCTCACCAACGACTCGCCCTTTGAGATGGAGTACTTCGTCTACGTGGACTCGTACGCCAAGAGAGACGAGATTATGGAGGGTGGCCCGGCGGTGATCCTGGCACCATCCGGTTCACTGACGGGCGGACCAGCCGTGGACTACTTCCAGAGGCTAGCAGAAGATCCAAAGAACGCAATTGCACTCGTTGGCTACCAGTTTGAAGGATCACTCGGTCGCAAGCTTCAGAAGGGCATTAGAGAGATACCAATGAAGATCAACGGCGGCAAGATGAAGGCAATTCACGTGGATGCAAGAGTAGAGACTCTCCACGGTTTCTCCGGACACTCGGACAGGAGACAGCTAGAGGCGTTCGTGCGCCATCTGCCCCAGAAACCCTCCAGAATTCTCACGGTACACGGAGAAGAGGAGAAGTGCGTTGGCCTGGCAAGGGATCTCGGAAGGATGGTGAGAACGGAGGCATACGCACCAAGGCTCCTGGACGTCCTCAGGCTACGATAAGGCGGTAGAATGAAGATCATAATAACGGGCACGCCGGGCACGGGAAAAACTAGCGTTTCAGGGATAATCCACGAGAAAACGGACTGGCCAGTCATCAGAGCAAACGATCTGGTTCATAGGGAATACGTGGACACGAGAAAACTGCGTATGAAGGCGCTGTGGGCCATAAAAGATATGGAAAACGCGATCCTAGAGGGCCACCTCTTCTGCGAGGTAAAACTGCCCGTTGATCACGTTATCGTGCTCAGAACGAGACCAGACGTTCTGCTCGAGAGACTAAAACCAAGAAACTACCCTGAAAAGAAGATACAAGAAAACGTGATGGCTGAGATGCTGGACTACTGCCTGAGCAAGGCGGAGAAGCGCTACGAAAACGTGTGGCAGATTGACACGACGAACAGGAGCCCAGAAGAGACTGCTGAAGCAATACTCTCGGCCCTAAAATCCGGGAAGCCCATAAGGGAAGAAGTAGACTGGTCTGGAATCCTGGAAGACTGGCTGAGAAACGGCTATATACGGTAGGAACCAATTAGTTACATGGAAAAAATCCTCCCAGCTCTTATTGCGATTCTTCTGCTCAGCACCGTGGGGGCAACCACGCTGGCAGAAGCAGGCATTCACGCGCTGGTCCAGGCACCAGACATGAACAAGGAATGGACGATCCCATACCCCCCAGCCACGGACTGCAACAATATATTCGTTTTCTCATTGATCAGGGGGAAAGCAGAGATTTATGATGGAAACGCGCTCGTTCTCCGTGCAGACAATCCTGGAAAATACAGGGCAATCCTCTCCAACGCTGGTGGAACGCTAAGAATCGTTCTCATCAGAAACCCTGGCGAATCCAACGCCGAAATAGCAAATACATCGTACACCACCTGCGACAAAGTTCCAATACTGTCAGTATCTATCGACTACCCGCCGATCTTCCACGCAGGTGGCTACGACACCCTCATCTTCCACGTACGGAACGACGGAACAGCGGCAACGAAATACACGATACGCATGAGGCTCCCCGGCGTCGTCGCACCCCTTACCGCAAGAAGAACGTTCGAGGTTGGAGCAAATGCAGAAGAAAACACGCAAATCACAATAACAACCGCCGATACGTTTCCTCAACAGCTGCTTCAGCCCCAGATCATCACGTACAGCGATAAACATGGAGATTACATCGTAAAAACAAAGTTTGGCATAATCAGCAGCGAGGAATGGGTACCCCTTGAATGCATTATACATAACCGGGGTGTCGAAGCAATCAACATAGGAACAAGACCAATAGAAATCAACGGCACCTTCATCAACCCAGGAACATCAATAAACCTGGCAAAGCTCGATGAGAACACGATGCACCATTGTGCAATCACGCTAAAAATGGAAGAATTGACGAATCATAAGATATCGGACCGGAGAGAGCAGTATGTTGGAATTTGGGCGCTGCTAGGCGTTCTTGGGGTGCTGTTGGGAGAGAAAGAAATAAAAAGGAGTAACGCGTAATATGTGCGAAGCGGCGCAGCCGCTTTAAGAAAAAGGAGGTGGATCCCGATGGCAGAGCTTAAGTTGGCTCAGA
>JALTCQ010000069.1 GCA_027074515.1 Microcaldota archaeon
GCGGGTAATCCTGCCAGCGAGAACGTTGCGCACGTGCTTGGACGGACGGACACCAAGCTCGTCAAGCACCCTCTTGTTGTGCTCAAAGTCCGCCTTGAAGAGCGTGGGGTACTTTTCAACGAGCTCGTCCACCACGCGGCGAAGCCTCTTTGATACTGCCTTTCCCATGGATCACACCTCTACACGTTCAATGCTGCCGTCTGGGAGTTCACGAAGGACGACGAAGGGCAAAACTCCCCGCTCCAGCTCGACGAGCGCCAGCTCGTAGGGATCCGTTATGCCCTCTGGCGCTTCCACCAGCGGGGGAGCTCCAAGGGCAAGCTGGAGAGCGCGAGCAGAAAGTACTCTAGCTCGCTCAAAGCGGGTAAGCATGTATGATTCTTACCATACAAACCGCTATAAAGCTTTGGCTCACGGCGATGGAGCTCCCACCCCGCCACGAAGGCCTCCCTGCCAAGCGGCGTGAGGACGTTCGATGAAGCCAAGTACGATGCAAGGGGGAGAAGAATGTCTGCGATTGCCTGTAGGTATGAATATGCGGAAACAGCGCGGTAAGAAGAGGAATGGAGCGCGACGTCCAAAATGCTGGAAGAGTGGGGGCGGACGATCTCAGAAAAGCGACGGAATAGGCGAAGCAGGGACAAGATAGCAGAGGGGATCGTAGCAAGGGGTGACGGGGCAGAGTATACAGGATAGACAACGTCGTAGTCTTCAGTGATTAGAAGGGCGTCGGAGAGGGGGGCGATAGATCCAGAAGAGTAAGATACCGGATCGCCACCAAGCTTGCGGGCGAATACGGGATCCGTGGACCTCAAGGCAATGGGGAGGGGAACGTGGAGGCGGACACGGGAAGAGGGGAGCAAGATGCCTGGTGAACCGGTTCGAATGTTTTCTGGGCTCAGGTCCAGATCAAAAATCACGCGGAGGGCGTCTGGGTCAAGGAAGATGGAGTCCAGGACGGACGTATCGGCCGGGATGCGAGCAAGGTAGAGGACATTCTCTATGAAGATGCGCGGAGCGAGACCGTGGGTCGAACGGAGGAGGTATGCGCGGGCTTCCGCAGGGGAGGACACCACGGGAAAGGACAGGGAAGGCATGCCATCCACGACCCCGGAACCTATGCTAATGTTGTTGTCCAAGAGGAACTGGCGCTCGGGAGGGAGAAATAGGTACGCAGAGGTGAACGCGGAAACGTCTCTTTGCACGTCAAGGAGCGTGGAGAGGGGAGCACGTAGCTCCAATGCATGTTCACGACGTATGACGGAAATTCCATCCAAAGTGAGGAAATCGGCGGCGAAGGGGGGGACGAGGAGGGCAGGAGTGTAGTCTCTCTCAAGTACGCCTGAATCCGTGTGGATGAAGACCGTTCCGTCGTCATATTCAGCAGAGAGGACTCTCACGAGTGGAGAACCGCTGCGCCATTTATAAATAAGGAGGAAAGACGTGCGTTCCCCTGATCCCCTAAAAAGGACATATTATGGGTATATAATGCATGGAGGCGTACATACTCATACGCACACGCGGAGCTGAAAAGGAGCTGCAAAGGTTCTTAGAGAGAATCCCCGAAGTCAGAGAGGCAAAGATCGTCTACGGAGAGTACGACATCATCGCGTACGTGGTGGCCCAAAACCTCAAGGAGCTCACACACCTCGTTCTGGACGACATACGCCAAAGATTTGACATAGAACGAACGAGCACACTCATAGTAACAGAAGAATGATCAGAGGAGAGCAAGATCCTCCTCGACCTTGCTCATCTTCTCCTCAAACTCCTTGGCCATCTCTACGAGGCTCTTCTCGTACTTGCTCTCCTGGGACTTTCTGCGGCGCACCTTGACGAAAACGGGGAAGTTAACGGCCGCTCCAACGATAATGGCCTCGCCCGGGCGAAGGTTAGTTATCATCCGTTCCGAACGAGAATCTATACCCTCCGAGGACTCTGCCACGTGCTTCAGATCGTAGGGGTTCGTCATACGGAGGAGAATGTGGGTGTTGCACTGGGAGAGCGCAGTGGAAGAGAGCTTCACGGGGCGCTGGGAGATCAGGCATAGGCCCAAACCGAACTTACGGCCCTCTCTTGCGATGGTCTCAAGGATGCCGCGGGCAAGGGCATCCGTGCGCTGGATGTCAGAGGGGATGAAGTTGTGTGCCTCCTCCACCACCACGAGGGTGGGGGGAATCCTTCCATCCCGACGCAGATCAAAGAAGCGCTTGGAGAAGTATGCAACAACCATCTGCTTGACCTTTGCGTCAAGGGTGGAAGAAAGGTCAAAGACAACCAGG
>JALTCQ010000070.1 GCA_027074515.1 Microcaldota archaeon
AGAAAGGATGGTGCAGAAGTACAGGGAATACTCGGTGGTCAGAACGGAAGGATACGAGATCGGGCGAGTCAACGGGCTGGCAGTGGTTGGAAACACGAACTCGGGAATCGTGCTCCCAATAGAGGCAGAGATCACGCCAGCACAGTCAAAGAACGGTGGCAGAATCATCGCAACGGGCCAGTTACAGACCATTGCGAAGGAAGCAGTCTTGAACGTCTCAGCCATAGTCAAGAAAGTCGCTAAAAAGAACGTTCGGGACTACGACATACACGTACAGTTTGTCCAGGCGCCAGGAGAGGTAGAAGGGGACTCTGCAAGCATATCCATAGCCACAGCGGTGATCTCAGCCCTAACCGGCATCCCCGTGGACCAGAGCATAGCAATGACGGGATCCCTCTCCATAAAGGGCGAAGTGCTGCCAGTGGGGGGCGTTTCCGCGAAGATACGGGCAGCGTACGAGGCAGGCATCACGAGGATCATCATCCCGGCGGCAAACAAGGACGACGTCATCCTACCCCCCAAGATCAGGGACAACGTGGAAATAATTCCCGTAAAAACCATAGATGAGGTCCTGGACATCGCGCTAAAGCCCGTACCAAAGAAAAAGAAGATGGTCACCGCCATAAGCGAGATCCTTGCACCACTACTCAATCTGCGGCCCTCGGCAGCGTGAAAACAAAACCCTCTGGTGTCGACGGCTTCATGATCTCGCGAAGGAGGGCCGTGGCATAGCTCCCCTTTTCCAGAACAAAGCTAACAATATCTCCACGAATCCGATAATCCTTCGCGCGCTCAATAAGTTTCCGCCTACCCCCATCTGCACCGAACCTCTTGAACCGGCGGAACGTTTGCAGGTCAACGCCCTCGTCCTCGAGAACACTACGTTCGATTGCCCCTTGCACCCCTGAAGCGAAACGAGACCGATACCCCGGGATCATTGCGGTGGGCACCCCACGGAGAAGCACGTCACCCTCCTCCACCCCAATACCGTGTTCTAAGCGATACGACGTGATGAGGTTAAAGAGATAGGACTGGTACGCGTGGATAAACAGGGAAAACATGCGGGGATGCAAGGAGCGAAGAGCAGACTCGTAGGACTTTCCGCGTGCAAGGGCCGACAAAATGGTTCTTTCGGGGCGGAGACGCTTGGGAAAATAATCCAGAGCCCCCTTCCAATCACCCCACTCCCTTTGCAGGCGCTTTCTGGCTTCCACCGTTTCCGGCGGCTCGTACTGCGAGGCATACGTGAGATACGTGCGAACAGCGTCTTCCCATTCGCCACGAACGATGTGACGGCCGACCAGGTGCGAGACGAAACGGTAAGAGCCAAAGCGTTGGTGAGCGAAGTAGTTAGGGAACTGAATCACGCGCGGGATCTGCCTAGAGGCCCCACGAATGCGAATGGTGAACCTGTTAGCCTCCAAATGCCCCAGTCGAAGGCGCCCCTTCATGTATACGGGAGTGTGAAACGCCATGTCCCGCAGTTGAACGTTTCTCAGGTCCCTCCACTTGACTCCCCGCAAAGAAATCCACTGACCAGTCAACGCGCGCTTATCCTTTGTTCCGGCAAACCCCACGTGTTTGACGGGAATCTTGAGAACGCGAGCAATCCTGTTCACGGCATCAACCGTTGCCCAGTCTCTCTTCTCGAGAACGACCCATAGGAACTCTCCTGAACCCTCTGGATCCATGGGGGCCTTCTGACCGCGGAGAACAAGAACAGAAGCCTCCCCGAGCTCGTTGATCTCTTCCACGATAAAATCTTCGGGTTTCTCCTTGATACGACCACCGACGCCAGGCGTATCGCTCAGGTAGTAGAACATCCCTATGGATTGTTCCCAATCAGGCGCCTCGACAACCACGAAGGGAAGGGAACACAAGTGTTAAAGAAGACTGCACAGAAACACTGGCTGGCGTAGTCAGTGCGTAGCGTCGACCGATATGATGGTCGCGTTACCAAATGGCCTGCCAAGCAAAGTGAACGCGGGGCACAGGGGTGCAGAACTTGTGTTCCAGCAGAACGTCCATGGCAACCCAGTGTGTGGTCAGCCGAGCAGGGCGAGGCTGGCCCCGCAGCTCGCCAGCCGCGTACCGGCCAGGGGGTTGCACCCCCTCTAACCCCTGCAGGCCCACCTGCGGTGACCCATTGTGCGATCGGTGCGAAGAAACCGGCCTCGCGTTAGCGTCGACCGATATAGCGGTCGAAGCGGGCCCGGGGGGATTCGAACCCCCGACCTGCGGCTTAGGAGGCCGCCGCCATATCC
>JALTCQ010000071.1 GCA_027074515.1 Microcaldota archaeon
CGTACCCCACCGAAGAAACAATCAAAACCGCCAAAAAGAACGCCAAAAACCCATACCTCATTTCGCATCACCTCGCAGAAATGACGCTGCAACCACATATAAACATCGCGGCAACTACTGCAACTGGTCTGGAAGATACACGCGCTTGGAGATTCCACGGCGTACGCGGATAATCTTGCCATCCTTCTCAAGACGGGAGAGGATACGGCTAACCTGATACTTCTCAAGGCCAAGCGCGTTGCAAATATCTTTTTGGGTGCATCCCGGGTGCTCCGCAACGTATGCGAGTATCTTCGACGTTGTATCCAACTGCTTCGGCGCGTGTCCCCTCCTTCGGAAGTATGCAAATACCACAAAGCCGAGAAGCGTTACAAGGAGAAGCAAAGGTAAAAATTCTGGAGAAATGAAGAGAAAACTGTGCCCAGGATAGTTTTTCCATTGAACAGAAGAGAAAATCGCCTTGTGGATGACAAAATCGGCGGATGGGAATGAAACGTATGCATCGCCGGATAAGTCAATGCGAAAAACACCACCGTCCGTGCAGATAACATCGCTGGGCTGTTCGGGAACGAAAGAGTTGCCATTCAGCTCGTAAAGACCAAGAACCCTGCCACCAAGCACATAAACGCATCCGGGAGACGTTGCAACCACAAAAAGCTCCGCAGAAATGGGGTTAGAGTCCACAGAGACGAGCCACTGGGCAGAAGCGAGGGGAAGAATAATAGGAAGTATGATGAAAAACCACCGCCGCACGCTAAAATATGGTGAAAAGATGGTTATAACGGTTACGAGAAGAGAAAACGCAGGGGTTGGAATGGCCAGCTACTCTGGCCGCACGTGTCCTGCGTTCGCTTCGCTCAGCAGGCCGTAAAACATAGAGAAAGTGTGGGCGACTGGAGGTCGCCCTCGCGGCTCGCTGGCCGCGTACCGGCCAAGGGGCTGCGCCCCCCGTACCCCTGCGTGCTGCACATGGCAGCACATTGTGCGTCTGGTCGTGGATCGGACCCGCGGCTCGCCAGCCGCGTACCGGCCACGCCGGGGCTGGGATTCGAACCCAGGCGGGGTTTCCCCCAACGGCTTAGCAGGCCGCCGCCTTAACCGCTCGGCCACCCCGGCACTCAGCCGCCATCCCGGCTGGCGTGACGGTGAGTAGGGCATTCACGTTCGCTCAGCCCTACGCTCCATTGTGCGTCCGATCGTGGATCGGACCAGCACTACGAAGATGTTCAGACAAACTTTAAAACTATGGAGCAGACCAATCGAGGATGGTCGTGCTCCCCGCCTTTTTTCCAGCGTCCGTGGAATCCTTCGAATCCGCACGGGAGAACACGTCCTTGGATAGGAGGAACTTCTGAACTGCATCAACTGCCGCGTCCAATTCGCGCGAAGATAAAGAACCGGATGAAAGAAGCATGTCAAAGAACTGATCAAAGTCCTCCCCAGGCACAAGACCCAATTTCTTCATAACGGATGCGAGAACGGATCGGGCGTACTCCTTCGAAAAGATCTGCGTGTTTGTCTTGTGCTCCTCCACAGCAGCAGCAATGGCTTCGGAGAGAGACGAGACAGTATTATCAAAGACTCGCACGATGGCACGGCCAGAAAACTGGTCAACAAGAGGGGAAAAATCGAGAATGCCCTCCGACTTGCCCGTAAGCACGAGCTTCACGATTGGGAGGGGATCGTGAGGGAGATCCGCGAGTACTGAAGCGATTTCCTTCGCTGCACGATCCCTGGCTGCTGCCGGTGTTAGCCCTGAAACGTCCACGCGAACCACTTTGCCCTTGCGAGCAGTCGGAACGACAACCTCGTCGAGTTGACCTGACTCCGTGTCTAGAATCCAGAAGCGGCGATCAGACTCAACTTCTGAATCAATTAGTTGTGTTCGAACGGTGCTGCCCGGCATGACAATGTGGTATCCTCCGATTTCACGGTTCAGGTGACGATGTATGTGTCCAGCAAGGTAGAGATCGTAGCCCTTGGGAAGAACGGAGATGGGTAACGGCGTCTCCCCAGCGTTGGCACCGAGGACCTCAGGAACGTTGTGCACGTCCATGTGCTGCAATGGTTGATGGATCATGAGAATGTTGTATGCACCGGGAACGGGGGGCGGCACATGCCGGGAGAAAAACTCAAGGAGGACGTCGGGACGCTTGCCAGGGACCCAACCAATCCCCGTGACCGCAAGTCTCTCGCCGTTCGGGCCTTCAAAAACAACGGAATTCTTGTGGAGGTAGATGAGACGGT
>JALTCQ010000072.1 GCA_027074515.1 Microcaldota archaeon
CTGCCTTCCGAGGAGAATGGGAGAGTGACGATTGCCACGGTTAGTGCTCCAAGCTCCCTTGCTATCTCTGCCACCACGGGAGCAGAACCGGAACCAGTACCCCCACCGAGGCCTGCCGTGATGAATACGAGGTGCGCCCCCTCAAGGGCTTTTTTGATGTCATCCGCATCTTCCTGCGCGGCCTGTTCTCCTAGCCGTGGATCAGAACCAGCACCGAGGCCCTTAAGCGTTCTCTTTCCAATGAGGATCTTTCGGTCCGCGGGGGTGTACACGAGCTGTTGGGCGTCCGTGTTCACGGCTATGAGCTCGGCACCCTTAACGCCCATCTCGTGTAGCCTGGAAATCGTGTTGTTCCCAGCGCCACCACAGCCAACGACTTTAATCACCGGTATCGCGCTCTGAAGAAACTGTTCTAAATCAGCATCATCCTTGCCCTTTGGGGTCTTTGCGGCCTCCTCGGCCCGCGCCTTCCTAACGGCCCTATCGATGACAGACTTCAACGTGATCATCCCCCTTTGTCTGTTTAACTGATATAATTGCGTGGGCAAATGTTATAAAATACTTACACGGTTATCGGATATTTTGGCGGCTTTCTTCCTCTGCTGCTCGTGCTGTTTGGCATTTAAACATTTTTGGCGTCGCTCCTCAGCTTTTCTAATCCTCTTTGACCAGCCCTCACGAAGGCGCTGACCTGGGCGTGCTTCACGGGTTCAAACACGTCCGCGTTTATGTTCAAGGATATTGGCGTCACGGCGATGTTTCCAGCCACGAACACCTCGTACACGTCTGTTCCCTCCACAGGATCCTTCGGTTCTCCGTATATCCAGTAATACTTGTTGCCTAATGGGTCCACTCGCTCGTCCACGAGCTCGGAGAACCTTGTCTTCGCTGCCGGGGCGAGCACCACCCTCGTTTTGTCCGTGATCCGCGCAGGGAAGTTCACGTTGAGCAGGTCCACGCCCTCTGGCAGCCCCTTATCCAGCACCCTAGCGCAGATCTCTTCGACCACGGCCTTTATTGCGAGGGTAAGCTCTCGGTTGTTTACCAGTTCTTCAGCGCTGCCGACCGCCGCGGACACCGCCACCGCAGGGATGTTCTCCAGTGCTGCTTGTGCCGCCGCGCCCACGGTTCCCGAGGACAGGATGACCTGCGTGCTCGTGTTGTCCCCTATGTTCACGCCGGAGACCACGAGGTCTATATCCTTCACGATGACGTTTCTGGCTAGGTGGATGATGTCCGACGGCGTTCCAGATATGGCGTATGTTTTCTCCTCTTTTCCGAAGGGTTTGATGCGCAGTGGTTTGTGAAGCGTCATGCCAAGCCCTGTCGCGCTCTTTGGCTTTTCCGGCGCGACGATCCACGTTTCTCCGAGATCCTTGAGCGCCGCACGAAGGATGAACGGTCCTGGGGAGTGGATTCCGTCGTCGTTGGTTATGAGAATGCGCGCCATGTAGTATATGCGCAACTAATCGTTATAACCCTCTACGTTCCCGCTCTTCCCGCATCTTGGCCACGGCAGTCTTGTGTGCGAGCAGTAGTGGGAGTGGTTGCTTTCCAGACTTCCAGAACTGCTTCGCCACGCGGAGTGCTCCGTCCACGGTCATCTTATTTCCCGGCGACACGTAGGCGCTCCCCACCTTCCAGCCCACGTGCTTCCCATCCACGAACACCCTTCCGTCTTCCTCCCTGCCCACCAGGTGGCTCTTTGCCACCCCCACGCTGGGCGCGTCCAAAACCACTCCGAAGTGCGTCGCTTCCCCCATTCGTCTCGGGTGTATCCAGCCGTGGCCATCTGCGAGGATCACGTCGAACTCCAAGTCTCTGAGAGCGTTCCAGACGAAGGGCATCTCGCGGAATGCAAGGTACGTGGGCACGTACGGAAATAGCACTTCCCCCACCCATGTTTTTTGCTCCAGTACTTGTCCTCTATCGTTTAGCACCAATGCTGCACCCACTCCGAAATCGCCCCAGTAAGACACGTCCACGCCCACTGCTGTTTTCACGTTCTTCGGTTCTTCTACCACGATTTTTTCCCGAAGCCTTCTCTGCGCTTCTTGCATATGCTCGAAGATCTTTGGCGCTTCGAACTCTTCGTGCGTGATCAGATGCTTGTTCAGGTCTACCTTATCTCCCTTGAACGTGATCCCTTCTTTCTCCAGGAGTTTCTTCTTCGCTTCCGGGCCACCGAAGGCGTAGCCGCCCAAGGAACCGTCAGACATAACCACGCGGTGGCAGGGAATTTCCACGGGCCTCGGGTTCTTCTTCAATGCTTCTCCCACTGCCCTTGCAGCTCGAATGTCCCCCAGTGCCCTAGCTATCTCGCCGTACGTGGTTACTTTACCCTCTGGAATCTGTGAGACGATGTCCAGCACCAGCCTGTCGAAGTAGTTCAGCACGGTTAAAACAAGAACCTCTCTGTTTAAACCATGCGACTCCTCATCCACCGCAAGACTGGGAAGAAATACCTCGCGAAATCCTTGCCATATAATACGGAAATGGGCCTCGTGCGGGACGAAGGAGAATGCGGGCGCACTTTTTCGTCCAAGGGCGAACCCTTCACCGTCACGGAGCCGCGCTTCGTTGATCTCTGGGCGAAGATGCGAAGAGGCCCCCAGTGGGCTCACCCCAAGGATTTGTCCATGGTTGTTGGGCTAACTGGGCTGGGCCCTGGCTGGCGTGTGGTGGATGCAGGGACTGGTTCTGGCTTCGCGGCGAACTTCTTTGCGTATCACGTTCGTCCCTCCGGCCACGTGTACTCCTACGACGTCCGTCCGCAGAACGTTCGGCTGGGGCAAGAGAATGCGGAATTTTTCGGCCTATCGGATTACGTTACGTTCAAAGAAGGATCTGTGTACGAGGGAATCGACGAAAAGGCTGTAGATCTGGTTTTCCTGGACCTACCGGAACCGTGGCGAGCCTACGAGCACGCCGCTGAAGCGCTGAAAACGGGTGGATTCCTCGTGCTGTATTTGCCCACGGTTGATCAAGTGCTCCGCGCCAAGCAAGAACTGACGGAAGACTTTACGCCCTTTGAAGTCTACGAGGTGCTCCTGCGCCGCTGGAAGAACACGGATATTCTTCGCCCCGAGAACACGGGACTACTCCACACGGTGTTTTTGCTTATCTCACGCAGGGTTTGATTTTGATCAAAAAGAATGAGAAAAAGTGGCCGGCTTCAGTAGCCAACCTTGAAGAGCTTGTTGATGTACTGCAGGATCGCTGCGGGCATGTAGATGTATGCCATAAGGCCCGCGTAGACCTGGAACCACTTCATGAGGGCGAACCCACCGAGTATGCTGCTCATCGGGAATGCCACTGCTATGAGGTACATGACGCCGTAGAAGATTGCCCTCGTCTCGATCTCCTTGAACTCTTCCTTGAAGGCAAAGATACCCACTATGATACCGATCGCCAGGTTAATCAGCGCGAACCACGTGAGGGTTACGCCACCCACGAAGTAGCCTATCAACGCCAGGATCCAGCCTAGCCACATGAGATACTTCAACCATTCTTCCATTTTTTCCACCTCCGTCCTGTTTTACTTCAATGTTAATCTGCAAATCTTTACTTTAAAACTTGATGTGTGCTTTCGTTGATTGACGAATTCAGCCAATCCTTAATCGTTTTAATCGTGCCGGATACGCGCTCAACGAACAATGGTTTGCTTTCTCCACACTCTAACGCCAACGCCCCACGCACGTACCATTCAAAGCCTCTGTCCACGCGGATTATGATGTAATCTGACGTCCCTTCCACCTTCTTCAGGCCGGAGAGAGAACGGTACACTGTGCCCAAGCGTTTCCTTACCGCTCTTTCCACGTCCCGCCAGCTGGCGCCCCTCACGAGCAGGTATCTCCTTTTGTCCCTCAGGGTCGGTGGTATGGGCTTTACCTTCATAGCAGCCCCTCCCAGTTCGTGCTCACCGCAGCGTAGGCCATGGGAATGCTCATGCCGAGAATGATCCCTACAGCTGCCACGTCTCTTGGTGCTTTCAAGCATGTAACGTTTCGCGCCCCGGTTGCCAAGAGAATGGGTACCCTCGCCTTGTGGAGGATGCGTATGCCCTTCGCTGCGAATCTTATGTTTTTGGGCCTTTCCCGTATCCAGTCGAGGGTGTATACGGCTCTTATACCCTTTTCCTTCATGATGTGTGCCGCTTGCATGTCCATCTTTGTTCTCACGTCAACGAGAGCTTCCCTCGCCCACGTAGCTCCTTTGATCTTCTCTATCCTGTCCCCCTGAATAATGGGAATCCGTCCTTCCACCCTTGCGCGCTCCAGTTCCTTCCTGTTCTTCACGTGGATCCAATCTCTGGCTGTAAACACTTTGTAAAATCCCAGGCGCTCGCCCCATTGCCCCACATCTTCCATTTGAACTAGATCGTAGAATCTCCGCACGAAAGAATATGCCTTTTCCGTTTTAAACGTCTTCCTTGAACGCTCGCACAAAGGCTTTTTGGTACTCTTCTGGTTTTGCTGGGTATGCCTCCAGCTGGGCACGGACCTTTACCACGTCGCCACCGCCTGTGAGTACTGGACGGCCCAGGTAAGCCTCTTGCTTGTCAAAGCGCAGGTGTATCGTCCCGTACTCGTCAAGGAAGTCGTCTGGATGCGCAAGTATGTACTTCACGTCTTCCTCACTGAGCAATGATCGTACGTGTCTCCAGAGCTTCCTTGCGTCCGATTTCTTATCTGCTACCACTTCTATGATGAGAATGGGATTTCCCAGCACTCCCTTGGCGATGCTTTCCCTCCAGCGAACCCTGCTGTTCTTCAGGTCCAAATCTGGTGGTAGAAGAAGACGAACTGCCTGCCTTACCTTCTCCTCATCCTCCGTGGCCCGTGCGAAGGCCATTATGTGGAGGGAGAGGATGGGGGCGGGCACGTTACTTCGCCTTCCTGTTGTTTGCTCTTAGGGACGGGCGTACCTTCTCGGCGCCCTTGCCCTTCCTTCCTAGGCCCCTATTCTTCTTGCCGGCGCTTGTGAGTCCGCGGAATGCCCTTCCCCTGTGCTGCTTCTCTGCGATCCATCCTAGGTCCTTGTCTGCTTTGATCGCAGGGTTGTGGGGGTCAACAAGGATGACCTCGTACCAGTAGTAGTGTCCGTCCTCGCCCACGTAGTAGGAGTTGAGCACTTCTAGGTTCTTGTAACGGGCGTTCGCGCGGATCTCCGCTATACGCTGTATAGATATTCTCCGGGTCAGCTTGTTCACACCCATCCTCTTGGGCCTTCTCCCCTTGTGTGGACGGATGTGGTGGCCAGAACCCTTGCGAACACGCACGCGCACGACGATTATACCCTGCTTTGCTTTGTAGCCAAGGGATTTGGCGCGCGCAAGGTTCGTAGGCCTTTCAATCTTGACTATGGATGGCTCGCGCCTCCACTGGATGAGCTTCTCCTTCATGCGCTCATCGTAGTCGTAAAAATCGTCCTCTTCCCCCTTATACTCCTTCTGAAGCGTTTCTCTAACGTATTGGTACATGCCCAATTTTGTCACCTCCGCGGCTCAGGGTTGCCCCATCATCCCATCGCAACCTATGTGGTTGCGTGCACGCAGGTTGCCACCTGCGATGCGCCGTGCAGTGATTGGGAGAAGAATGGTTAAAAGACTTTTACCGTCACGCCGCGGGTGGTGAAAAATGCTGGGAGCGATTATGCCCCCTTCACGCGGTCGATCTTCCTGTACTCGCCCGCCTCCACGTACTCCACTTCCACGCCCGGTTCCAGCTTTGCCTTGAGCTCCTCGTCCTCAGGTAGTGGCAAATCCATGGTCTCGTAGGACTCCATGTCCATGATCTGGACGTGGTCTGGCATCACCGCGAGGACTTGGCCGCTCTTCCTCTTGAGCACGGGCGTCTCCACGTCGGCGCCGGAAGGCTTGAGCATCTGCCTCTTCTGACCGTCAAACACGCCAACCGCTGTTATCCTCACCTTTGCAGAGCCGTGCTTGCCGGGCGAGGAGATTTGAACGTCAGTAACGCGGCAGACCGCGCCGTCTATGAGCACCCATTGGCCCTTCTTGATTCTGTTTGCCTTGACGAACTTTATTTCCATGTCAGCCATTTCTGTCCCTCCTTTTTAAACTTCGGCGCCTTTCTACATATATGAACATTCCAGCAGGGGACGTGGTGACCCACGCCGCGCCACTGGAACCGCCGAAGTTTTTAGACTTACTCAAAGATTTGGGTAGTCGCTCTTTTAATGGTTATGTGGCCTGGGTCGGAGAGGGCCTCGACGGACTGGAAGAGGGAACAGTAGTCTTCCTGAACGGCAAGGCGGTGGCCATTGGCTACACTCAGCTCAAGTATAACCGCTCCTTTGACGGCGAGCAGGCCGTGGCTCCCGCCATGAATGTGATCCGTGCCAAGGATGTTGTTTACTCCGTGGTGAGCCTCACCGTTCCAAAGGTGAACCTCATCCTGGCGTTCAACGACAAGGCAAAGATATCTCCCATGCCGCCGGAGAAGCTCTGGTCCTTCGTGCCAAAGGAGTATTCCGACGAGTACGTGAGGGGAATAATAAAAACACTCCCGCCCTCTGATATAGACAGGATTCGCGTGCTCGCAGAGTACGGCCTCGTGAACGTGAAGGTGGGTGAAATATGATCCAGCGTCTCATATTCCGCTTGTTCGGCTTGGAGGATGCTCCCGAGTACGAGAGGGTGCGCAGGCTTTCTGTCCCCCGCCAGCCAGCACTTCCCCGGGACGGTGACGTGGAGTCCGTTCTGAACTATCTCCAAGAGAAACACATGGTCACGGGCATATCAATATTCACCGACGAGGGCGCCCTCGTGGCCACCACTTTTCCCGAGGACGATGCGATGCACGAGTATTCAGTGTTTGAGCAAGTGGCCTACGAACTCGTGGACGCCACGCACTTCTACGCCCAGCGGGAGGGCGAATGGATCATCTCCTTCCGCCACAACAACCACGTCTTCGTCATCCACGCTCCGGCATACCTGAACATGGTTGAGCTGGAGGCCATCGCCCGCGACGCGGAGAAGCTCCTCTTCAGCATGGGTTGGTGACCATGGGCAAAACTATATCCATTGTTTCGGGCAAGGGCGGCGTCGGGAAGACGACCATAGCCGCAAACCTTGCCGTTGCCATCTCCAAGCTTGGCGAGAAGGTTCTTCTCATCGATGCAGACGTGGCTATGGCCAACATCGCCCTTCTCTTCCGTTTGCAATCTGCACCCATCACGCTTCAAGACGTCCTCCTTGGTGAGAGCGACATATTTGACGCCATGTACGAGGGGCCCTTTGGGCTTACGGTGGTTCCCTCTGGCCTTTCTCTTAACGCTTATCGGCGTATAAACCCAGATAAGCTCAAGTCCGCCGTTGCTGCCGTGAAGAACGACTACGACTACATATTCGTTGACGCGCCGGCAGGCATCGGAGACAATGCAATGGCTGCAAT
>JALTCQ010000073.1 GCA_027074515.1 Microcaldota archaeon
ACGGTGTAGAATGCGCCCGCGAACTTATCGCTCTCCGTTCTCCTGAGCACGATCACGGGGAGTGCGAGCAGCTCTTCTGCCACCTTTTTGTACACCTCGATCATGTCTAGGACTTCTTGGTTCGCCTCGTCCAGGGTTCTGTGGACTGTGTGGCCCTCCTGCCAGAGGAACTCGCGGGAACGGAGGAAGGGTCGCGTGGCCTTTGTCTCCCATCGGAAGACGTTGGTCCATTGGTTGATACGGAGCGGCAGATCCTTGTACGAGCGAATCCACTGGGAGAACATGTAGTACATAATCGTCTCGCTCGTTGGACGGAGCGCTAGACGCTCAGAGAGCTTTGAATCGCCCGCTTCTGTTACCCAGGCGACCTCGGGCGTGAAACCCTCGAAGTGTTCAGCCTCTTTTGTGAGGAGCGATTCTGGGATGAGCGTAGGGAAGTACGCGTTCTTCACGCCGCGCTCCTTAAACAACCGATCCGCGTAGTGCATGATCTGCTCCCAAATAGCGTATCCCCAGGGCATGAAGACGTCACAGCCGCGCACGGGCGTTCTCTGGTCCATGAACTCGCCCTTGCGCACGACCTCTACGTACCAGTCCGAGAAGTTTTCGCCTTTCTTCGTCGTAATTCCCAGCGTTCCTGCAGGCATGTATTGAATTCTGCCAACTTCCATAAAAACCGTAATGGGCCCGGGGGGATTCGAACCCCCGACCTTCGGGTCCGCAACCCGACGCGCTATCCAGGCTACGCCACGGGCCCTGTGGTCACGCGCTTATTGCTATACCTCTGCGCGTATTGGTCACAGACCGCAGAACTCGCCCAGGGGAGGGGATCAGGACGGGCGAGACTGAGGGGAGGGGATGTGCCCCTCCCCGCGGTCTGCATGGGGGCGCGGGGATTCGAACCCCGAACCTTCGGGTCTCTCCGCTCGCACAGACCCAAAGTTCTTCATCGGTTGCCCTCCGCGCTCCAGAGCTACGGTCTGGGGCTCTGGAGCCCGACGCTCTGCCAGGTTGAGCTACGCCCCCACACCTGGCAATTCTAAACAGTGGGCGAAGCATTTAAATTATGCCCTGCTCTCTGCCTCCGTCCAGTAGTATGCCTCTGCGATCGGGATGAGGGCTCCCACGAGTAGTGCGGCGTTGATGTATGAGATCCACGGCGTTGCAACTTTGCTGGCGGCTGCTAGGTTCAGGAGAAAGTATGGTGAGTATATTGCCAGGTATACTGCTAGAGCACCAATCGTTTTCTTCTTTCTGCGTAGGAAATACTCATATCCGTCGCCCACGGCTTTCCAGATGGGTTTTTCCATTGCCTCCGCGCCGGCCCAGAACCACACGATCAGGAAGTATATTGCGAGGATTAGTGCGGTCCATCCGTAGATCTGTGCTATTATGTATAAATCGCCGGAGCCGGAGTACTGGGCGATATGCGTGAGCAGCGGCGTTAGGTATATGTAGGTGCCCAATACCAGCCCAATGAGCGCGTCTATGCCCGTTCTTCTGATGATTGGCCAGATGCCCTTCACTCCTGACAGATCTTTCAACACCCACGCGCGGGCAAGGGAGATTCCAAGGAATAGCGAAAAACTGAACGCGAACGTGTCGTATGGATAGAAGAGGTAACTGGACAGCACTGCCAGCCCTGCTCCGATAGCCAGTCCAATCGTTGCGATTCCTATTTCCTTAAGCCATTTCTTCTGAAGCTTCTCCCACACTCGCCTCGTTCTCATCACCCTTTCCACCGAAGTATATGACTAGCCACGCCAGCGGTGTAATTGCTCCGTATGTTGACGCTGCTAGGAGTTCTAGCGCTATGTTCCTCGGGCTGGTCAAAACAGCTATCGCTGTCTTGTAAAGTGAATCTTTCACATCTCCTGGCATTGTACCTTGCGCGAGCATACTCTTCATCGCACCAATCACGTCGCTGCCCACTGGAACGAGAAATGCACCTGCTGCAATCATTGCAACGAGTATTACCGCGAACACTTCCAGCCCTACCACGATTGCAGGTCCCCAGCCGCGTTTCCACGACTTTTGAATCATTTGGATAACGCCATAGCCCCTGTGGGCGAAGTAGGGGATGAATATGAACCTGATTAGGAGCGTTATGACCGCCAGCACTAGGATCAGCGCGATCCCGATACCCACTGCTCCGGCGAAGAGTGCAGGTACGAATGCAACAATCGCTGCAAGGACTGCACCAATCGCAACGATTATCTGAGC
>JALTCQ010000074.1 GCA_027074515.1 Microcaldota archaeon
TTCCATCCTCGTTCAGCCGGTGGAATATCTCCATGACCTTCTCGCCCCTCTCTGTATCGAGGTTTCCCGTTGGTTCGTCGGCCAGTATGATCTCTGGATCGTTGGCCAATGCTCGAGCGATTGCCACACGCTGCTGCTGGCCACCGGAAAGCTGGCTAGGGTAGTGGTAGAGTCTGTTCCCCAGATCCACCATTTCCAGGAGCTTCCTTGCCCTCTCTCTCCTCTGCTTTGCGGGAACACCGGCGAAGAGCATGGGCAGTTCCACGTTCTCTATGGCCGTTAGCGAAGGGCTCAGGTTGTACTGTTGGAAGACGAAGCCAATCGTCTTTCTTCGAATGATCGCGCGTTCGTCCTCTGAGAGTTTTGAAACGTCCCGTCCGTGCACGTAGACGTGGCCCTTGGTTGGTGTGTCCAGAAGTCCGAGGATGTGCATCAGCGTGCTCTTTCCCGAGCCAGATGGGCCCATTATGGCCACGAACTCGCCCGGATAGATCTCCACGTTAACTCCTTTCAGTGCGTAGGTTGCCGCATCCCCCTTTCCGTAGACCTTCCAAACGTTCTCCGCTCTGATGATGGGTGGCACGTATTACGATACCGTATTACGATTTAAGAATATTATGGTATCGTAATAATGCATGCGTAGCTCCATTGGCAAGTGGCTCCTGGCAAAATGGCTTCTTGATGGGCCCAAAACGGGCTACGAGCTCATGAAACTCTACGAGAATGCCTTTGGCAGGGCGTCTCCTGGAACGATCTACCCCCTCCTCGCTCAGATGGAGAAGAAGGGCCTTGTTAGAAAGGATGGGGACAAGTACGTTCTTGCTGAGCAGGGAAAGGAGCTTTTGGAGGACATCGAACGCAGGCGCGAGGAAATCATGGAGGAGTCCAAGAACAGACTCCTTGCTCTTGCGGACCTGTTGGAGGATGACCGCCTAAGGCGTTTTGCCGAGTACTTGCCCGTCATTGACAAGGTTTACCCGGCAGTCCTCGACGTGCTCTCCGACGTGGAGCTCCTTGCCTTTGAACTCGGAGAACAGGCAGTTCCCGTTCTGGAAGAGGCAAGAAAGAAGTTGGAGAAGATCAGCGGTGGGTCCAGTAGAAGGTGATCTTCTCCCCCTGGTTGGATTTCACCCTTGCAAAGCAGACGCGCTCTAACTGCACGATATCTCCATCTTTCAGCCCCTGTGCCCAGTACTCTATGATGCCGTGAATCTTCTCGCCGGATGGATGGAGGATCTCTGCGTCAATGGTTGATTCTCCGATGGCTGGGACCCACTGGATCTTTGGAATCTTTTTGATATCATCTCCGCTGTACTCCGCCACGATCTTCTCCCCAACGTCCTTCACAGTTATGTTGTAGAGGTGCATGAGGCGGATCTCGTCGCCTGGTTTTGGAACGTCCCTTCTCGCGATGAAT
The DNA here is from genome assembly GCA_027074515.1 of Microcaldota archaeon. GTDB lineage: Archaea > Iainarchaeota > Iainarchaeia > JAADDC01 > JAADDC01 > SZUA-1452. The sequence continues at coordinate 1,418 of JALTCQ010000074.1, forward strand.
AGCCTGTGTTCGCCTTCCGGGAGTTTGTATGTCCTCTCTCCGTACTCTGGGTGATCTGGGTGATACGGTATTCTCGCCTCCACGGCTGGGGCGTTCTCTACAATCAGCTCCACTGGATCCTCCACGAAGAAGAAGCGCTTGGCCCTTTCGTCCAGCTTCTTGCTGTTTATCCCGTATATGTACTCCATGTCCACGTGCAGGTCACTCTTCTTTGGCCCTATCTCCTCGAAGAACTCCCAGAGCGTTTCGGGAAGGATTCCTCTGTTGAGCAGAGCACGCACCGTGGGCAATCTCACGTCTCCCCAGCCCTCAATGGTTCCTTCTCTCAGTGCCTGGCGGATATAACGTTTGCCCATGGGTATTGACGAGTCCTTGTCCTCCACGTGTATTCTGCCGAAGTGTATAAACTCGGGCGTGTTCAGCCCCACCGCCTTCTGTATGATTCTCTGTATCTCTCCGTTGGTTTGATGCTCCTTGCCACGAATAACGTGGGTGACCTCTAATCCATCCTCTATTGCGCAGGCGAAGTTGTAGAGTGGGTAGACGTGGTACTTGTAGCCCGTTCTCGGGTGTGGAACGCTTGTTATGATGCGGAAGAGCACAGGATCTCTCATTGCAGGATTCTTGTGGGCGGGGTCGATCTTGAGTCGGAGGACTGCTTCTCCTTCGCCGAAGGCGCCTTCCAGCATTTTATCCCAGAGCTCCAGGTTCTCCTCTACACTCTGATCCCTATGCGGGCAGGCCCTCTTCTCTTCCCTGTATTTCTTCATCTCCTCGGCGGAGCAGGTGCACACGTAGCCCATTCCCGATTCAATTAGTTTTTTTGCATATTCGTAGTAGAGCTCTATACGGTCCGATTCGATAATCTCCTTGTCCCACTTGATGCCCACTGCCTTTAGATCCTCCCGTATTGCGTCATAGTATGGTAGCTTTGGCTTTGCGGGGTTAGTATCTTCGAATCGGAGGATGAACGTGCCGTTGTACTTCCTTGCGTAGAGGTATGAAACGAGGGCGCTTCTCAAGTTGCCGAGATGAATGTATCCGCCCGGTTCGGGTGGGAAACGAGTGGATACGTGGTCTTTCACGTTGGGCAGTTCGGGAAGGCCTTTCCTTTCCTCTCTCTGGAGCGCCGAGTAGTCGTATTGCTTCATCTCTTCCCCCTGTCGTGCGGGTGGAAGCGCGTTGACGTCTTCTACGGCCTTCTTGACGATGGGAATGATATCCTTTGCCTTTTCCTTCAGATCTGGACGCTCGACGAATATCTTGCCGACAACAGCACCTACGGACGCTTTGCCATCATGCTCTACTGCGTTTTTCAGGGCGTACTTGTAGGCGAGCTCATAGATCTCCTCGTTCATTCAACCACCTTCTAAATATCTCTACGATGTGGGGGTCTTGAAAAACCACCACTGTCGTTTCCCGTGAGGGTTCGCCAAGGGGTGCAAGGGGTACGTATATCGCCTTGTCCGTTAGTAGGAAGTCGAAGGGGGAGTTGACGTGCTTTCCTCCGACGTTTTCCAGCAGTTCTACGCTCTTTGGGCTAATCCCGACGATGGAACTCGCCTTTATCTCATCTCCCACGATGTTGATCAGGTGCTCAGGGCTCTTGAATCTCAGGACGTAATTACCCTTGATCTGGGGGCTTCGTGCCAGCGCGGGCAGTATTTCGCCAATGGCCCGTACCCGGGATTCTAACCGCTCCACGCGTCTTTTCTGCTCTGATACGAGTATTTCAAGCACCTTTTTTGGATCCTCCACGACGAATCTACGCGGTCTCGCTTCTATTTCCGTTATCAGACCTTGCTTGACGAAGTTCTCCAGCACCTCGTATGTTTTCGTGCGCGGCACGTTGCCGTACTCTGATATTTCCTTTGCAGTAGCCTCGCGGAGCCTGAGGATCGCGTACATCGTTCTTGCCTCGTACTCCGTCAGCCCGAGGTCGCGGAGTATTCTGAGCAGCCCTTCGTCCACGTATTTCTATGCATCCGAGGATATAAATAGGCTGGGGTAGCCATAAAAATGCTCACCGCTTTTTACTCCCATGGAAGACGTGGTCATGTTCGTCGCGCGTCACGGTGATTGGCAGTACAGTCGATCTGTTCATCCGCCAGAGGCTCTTTGTCCGTTCCTGCTTCGTGTGTCGGCAGTTGTGAACGAGCGCGTGGATGCTTTGCTTCCCGCGTATTTTGGAGGCTTTGATGCCCTCCACACGGCGCTGGATTCCATTGTCTCGTCTGGGAAGCCCCTGAGCAAGCAGTTGTCCTCTGCCGTCCGGGGGAAGAAGGCTCGTGAGGCGTGGTCCTCCATCCTGGAGTCCATTGTTTCCGAGTATTCCTTGGACAAGAAACCCGCCGCTGCGTTCAAGGATATACTGAAGATCTACTCCACCCGCTACATTCTCCGGGCCAACGATCGGCTCTGGGAGCTGGGGGATGACGTGGGCGATGCTGTGGACGCTCCTGCGGATGGCTACCAGTTCATAGCGAAGTACGGCAACTGGATAGTGGTCAAGAAGCAGAAGATCTCTCCGAAGACCCGTCCCGTGGATGTGATTCTTTATCTCTCATCTGTTTCCAGCAGCATATACAACGGTTACTCTGCCTTCTGCCAGAAAGAGCCTCTTGCTATCGCCATTGACGATTTACCGTCCCGATCCGCGAGTTTGGACAAGGATTCACTGATGCGCATCCTTGCGGGCTTCTACGAGCTGCTTCAGCGCTCTAAATTCCCGGCACACTACGGTCCGGCCTACGACAACATCAAACCCCCCAAGCGCATCCGTGGCGTCAAGACGAAGTAATTTAATAACTCCTTTCTTTCTTCATTGGCTGTTAGGAAACGGGGCCGTGGTGTAGCCTGGCCTAGCATTCGGGCTTTGGGAGCCCGCGACCCGAGTTCGAATCTCGGCGGCCCCATGGGGGCTACCGCCCCCTATAACCCCCGTGCCCTGCGTTCGCTTCGCTCAGCAGGTCATTATAACCGAAAATGGACTCATGGGTTCTCTGAACCTACAATACCAATTCTTCCTTATCTTGGCGGCAGTGCTCGCAGGAAAGCTTTATATATCTGGAACCTTATTTTCTCGGTGGTATTTATGAAGGAGGCACTAAAAGTGCGCGTGTGGGATCGCTACCTCGTCGTTCCAAAGCTCATCGGCGCTACGTTCATCCTAATCTCCGTGATTATGCTTGTATACACTTCCATCGCTGCCTTTGCGGCGTATGATCACGTGAAGGATGTGCGTGCCTGCGTGGCGGCAGCCCAGACCGCGGCAGAGTATTCTGTATGTGTTCAGAAGGGCATGGCCGCCGGCATATATGTCTACGCCCCAAAGGACTTTGACCCGGAGCACACTGCGGTCCCCTCTGATGAGGTTTGGTCTGTAATCCTGCCCCAGCTCTCCTGGTGGTTGTTCTGGCTGGCAGTCCTTGTGATTTCCATAGTAATCTACCGCGTGGGCAAGTTCATGATACCCCTCGAAGAGAGCGTTGCAGTGGTCCCTGTTGAGACTGCTCCAGCCAAGCCGGAAAAACCGAAGGAAGAGAAACCAAAAACTACGAGGAAGCGCAAGACGACGCGCAAGAAGTCCACAAGTACGAAGACTACTAAGAAGTGATACCCAGAAGCCGTGCGTATCGCTCCAATACCTTCCTTATTCTTCTCCTGTGTTTTAATCCTCCCATGCTCTGGGCAACAGCGCGTATGCTCCCTGTTTTAGCCACGGCCAGGAGGATTTCCTTGTCTTCTTCTCTTGCTATCCCTTCTTCTATTGCTCTCCGCGCGATCTCCTGCGGGCTGTACTCTCCGTATCTCCGCCGTTTTGGGTCCTTTGGCGGGTCATATATCTTTAACAACTCGAATTCTATGATCTTCAGGGTGGCGTTTTTCCCATATATGCGTTCAAGCTCCCTTTTTAGACGGTCTACTGCCATACCTTCTTTTTTTGCCTCTTCTTCGCCGATCTCGTCCAGTTTCTTCTCGTAGATGTGTAAAATCTTTGCAACCCCTCGTATCTTCCCTCCTGCGTGTATTTCCACCAAGTCGCCCGGCTGTAGCTTCGTGTTTCTCCGTATCGTTATGGTCTTTTTTCCCTCCTTGACTAATGGCCAGTAGTGTGCCTTGAGCATCAGTGCCTTCACATTGGGATCTGTGCCTGCAGGTTTTTATGCGTGTGCGCCGTTATACTCGCATGCAGCTGGTAGCAAGGAAACTGGACCTGGATGCTAATGCACACATAGCCGTCCTTAACCGGAAGGACGCGTCGCGGATCGGTCTCGTTCCGGGTAGTAGGGTGGAGATCGCCCACAATGGAAAGAGATTGATAGCCATCGTTGATTTTTCAAAGAGCTACATCAAGCAGGGAGAGGTTGGGCTGTTTGCCGACACGTGGGAGGCCCTTGGGCTGGATGATGGAAAGGAGATAGATATTTCGCCCATGCCTGACCCGGAGAGCACGTTTTACATCCGCAAGAAGCTCGATGGGAAGAGGCTAACCGATGAGGAGATTCACGCGATCATTATGGACATAGTGGAGAACAGGCTGACATCTGCGGAGGCAGCAGCCTTCATATCCGCCGCGTACATTCACGGTTTCAACGCAGAGGAGACCGTTGCGCTCACCAACGCCATTGTGGCCTCCGGCGAGTCTGTGGTCATTGAGAAGGAGCCAGTGGTTGATAAACACTGCATAGGCGGCATTCCAAACAACCGAACCACAATGCTCGTTGTTCCCATTCTCACGTCCCTCGGGTTCTACATGCCCAAATTGTCTTCTCGCGCCATCACGTCGCCTGCTGGCACGGCAGATACCATGGAGGTCCTCGCTCCCGTGGACCTTGACGCCGAGACGGTGAAGGAAATCACGGAAACGGTTGGCGGCGTTATGGCTTGGGGCGGTGGAACGAGGATTGCCGCGGCGGACGACAAACTCATAGCAATCCGTCGCCCCCTCTCCTTAGACCCACGGGGCATGCTTTTAGCGTCTATCCTTGCCAAGAAGAAGGCTGTCTCGTCCCAGTACGTGCTCATAGACATACCTGTTGGCCCAGAGGCGAAGATTCCGACTGTCCGAAAGGGTGAGGAACTCGCCGAACAGTTCATAGACATAGGCACGCGCTTGGGTATGCACATGAAGGCGGTGCTCACGGACGGCTCTGCGCCCATTGGCCGTGGCGTCGGTCCCGTTCTGGAAGCAAGGGACGTGCTCGAAATCCTCTCTGGATCTGGCCCGCAGGATTTGAGGAAGAAGGGTGCAGAGCTGGCAGCCCACTTGATCTCCTTCGTGAAGGGGACGCCCTTTGAAGAAGCACTCCGCATAGCAGATGGTCAGATCTCATCCGGCGCGGCTCTACGGAAGTTTAAGGAGATTGTAGAAGCACAGGGTGGAGATCCGGACGTGAAGCCGGAAGATCTCAAGCCGGGCAAGTACTCAGAGACGATCTTCGCTGACCGGGATGGCATGGTATACCACATCTCCAACCACGCTGTCGCACGTCTGGCGAGAGCTGCTGGCGCACCTTTCCAGAAGGGTGCTGGCCTGTACCTGCACGTGCGCGTGGGTGACCGTGTGAAGAAGGGCGATCCGTTGTACACGCTCTACTCTGAATCCGAGCGCCTGCTGAAGGACGCCTTGGAACAGGTGGATGACGTCGTGCGGATTGAGTAAGCTATTTATTTTACATTCCCTTTTTCTTCTGATGCTCGTCACGTCGTGGGATGCACTCGTCGAGAAGTTCCCGTTCTTGCGAGAGAATGCGGATCGGCCAGATGTTGCAGCGCTGAGAGACTACATCAAGTCCGGCGGGATTCTGAAGGTTGATGACGGCGATAAA
>JALTCQ010000075.1 GCA_027074515.1 Microcaldota archaeon
GATTTCCTCGTACGCACAGCAAAGGAAAGAGAGCGTCTGGCAGAAATGTCCAATTTCAGCGTAAAGAATGGTGGATGGTACAAAAAACTCGTGGACTCCGCGGCAAGGGACGAGTTCGGAGACGCAGTGTACAACGTACTATCCAAAATAGAAGAAAGAATAATGGCAATGGAACGAGGGGAGCGACTCCTTGCAGAAGAAGCCGCACAGAGAGCACGAGATCATGATGATACGTCACGAGCGATAAAAAAGGCAGGAGCAGATCCCTGGACAGTAATCACACATTCTAAACTGATGAAACCTGAAAACGTGGCAGAAGCGCTGGAACTGCCTGAAAACCTCGTCAAAAAGCATGTGAAAGCGTATGAGGAGTATGAAAGAAGCATAGATGAATATTACAAGCACAAAAACGCATACAGAGCATTCTTAGACGAGGTGTCCCGCGTTTTTGAGGAAGCTCCGCTCATATACCACGTGTACGTCGCACGAAAGGGCGGGAAGCTGCATCCGAAGCTGGACGAGTCGTACCTACGCGCAATGCAAAGAACGATACGTAGAAAGATGGAAGAGCTGCAGGGACATTAGCCCTTCACCACACCGAGAGGCACCATTCTCGCAACCTTCTTGGCAATCCCCGCAATTTCAACGGACCTTATGACCTCATCCACGTCCTTGTACGCGTCTGGAGCCTCCTCTGCGAGTACCTTCATGGAAACTGCGCGCACCTTCTTCCCCTGCGCCTCCAAACGCTTCAAAACGTCTTCACCAGGGTGCACCTTCTTCGCCTTGGTTCTGGACATCACCCTGCCGGCACCGTGACAAATGCTCCCGAAGGTCTCCTCAAGCGCCTTCTCCGTTCCTACCATCACGTAGGACGCCGTGCCCATGCTCCCCGGGATGAGAACGGGGTGACCCACATCTGCATACGTCTTGGGTACCTCCGGACGACCGGCTGGGAAGGCACGGGTAGCACCCTTGCGGTGGACCACGAGCTTCTTGCCCCCATGCTCTTCCAGCTTCGCTATGTTGTGGGCCACGTCATAGACGACGTGCATGCCCAAGTCCTCCGCATCCTCGCCGAAGACAGCCTCAAAGGACTGACGGACGAAGTGCGTCACCATCTGCCTGTTCGTGAATGCGTAGTTCACCGCTGCCTTCATTGCTGCGAAGTAGTCCTGCGCCTCGTCGGACTGGAAGGGTGCCGCTGCCAGCTGCCTGTCCGGGAGCTCTATCCCGTACTTTTTGCCAGCATCCTCCATGACGCGGATGTAATCCGAGGCAACCTGGTGCCCGAAGCCGCGGGAGCCCGTGTGGATCATGATAACGACCTGATCCTCGAAGAGGCCGAAGCGCTTGGCGATCTTTTCATCAAACACGCGGGAGACACGCTGTATTTCTAGGAAGTGGTTTCCAGAGCCTAGTGTTCCCAATTCCTTCCTGCCGCGCTTTCTTGCACGGGCGGAGACCTTGTCTGGATCCGCACCAGGCATAGCTCCGTTCTCCTCGATGTGCTTGGGGTCGTCCTCCCAGGCATAGCCCTTGTCCACCGCCCAGTAGACGCCCTCTGTCATGACCTCGTCAAAGTCCCCGTCAGACAGTCGTATGTGGCTCTCGGCGCCGAGACCCGCGGGAACGTTCTTGAAGAGCACGTCCACGAGTTCATCCAGCCGGTTCTTCACGTCCGAGTACGTTAGATCCGTCCGCAGGAGGCGGACACCGCAATTAATATCAAAGCCCACGCCGCCAGGAGAGATGACGCCCTCCTCCGCGTCAAAGGCTGCAACACCGCCGATGGGGAATCCGTAGCCCTGGTGCGCATCGGGGAGCATGATTGAGTACTTCTGGATGCCTGGAAGAGTGGCAACGTTCATGGCCTGCGTAATCGCTCCTTCGTCCAGCGCGTTCACTATTTTTTCCGTCCCATAGATGCGCGCGGGAACCCTCATGTCTGAACGCTCGGACTTCGGGATCTCCCAGACGCCTTCACGGATCTTTATGATTCTGGGCATGTAATAACAACTGAAAAGAGTGTTTTAGTAACTATGCAGTTTCGCAAAAAGCGATCACGGATACGTTTTCGGAAAACATAAAATATATAAAACAGCTCAATAAAATTATCGGTCGGGTGAATAGTATGATGAATATCGCAATAATTGGCGCAGTGTATATCTTCGTGGTTTACTTTATAACCACGTGGCTGTCGGGTCGTCTGTTAGACGAAGAGGGTAACGCAAAAAAGGCAGCCATTGCTGCAACGGTGTGGGCAATAATCATCGGTGGGTTACTCGCAATTACGACAAGCTCAACAAGCCCCAGTACGATGGCTGGGCTCGCAATCACGACAGAAATCATATACTTGTTCGGATACGTAATAATAGTAAAGTACACATACAAAACAGATTGGAAACGTGCAACGCTAATATGGCTCAGCTCATTTGGCGGTGCAATGATCATCACGATGATATTGGGGGCTGTCTTTACGATGGCGATAGTACAAATGATGTACTCCGCAAGCATGGCAAGCGCCAACACGCTCGCAGGGCTACACAGCACAACAAGCAATATCGCGAACACTGCCAACGGATATCAGCAAGCGATCCGCAACCCAATATAACCCTTTTTCTTCCCATAGTAGCATGCACTGGGCAGACGTGACTGCAGAACGCGTGATCAAAGAGCGAGGAGACAAGGAAGAGTACGTCTTCGAATCGGGGATAACGCCCTCGGGTTTCGTGCACATCGGCAACTTCCGCGAGGCGTTCACCGTCTGGGCAGTAGCCAAGGCTTTACGTTCAAAGGGGAAGAAGGTCCGCGTCATCCACTTCTGGGACGACTACGATCGGTTCCGAAAGGTGCCGAAGAACGTACCCAAGGAGTGGGAAGAACACATAGGAAAGCCAGTAACGGAGGTTCCAGACCCGTGGGGCTGCCACAAGAGTTATGCGCACCACTTTATGGACCAGTTCGAGGAAGAGATAACAAAACTAGGCATGCACGTAGAGTTCCTCCACGCGGAGAAGCTCTACAAGTCGGGCTTCTTCGAAGATCAGATAAGAACTGCGCTTGAGAAAAAGGAAGAGATACGCGAAGTGCTCAACGAAATAAGAGAGCAGGCAAAGCAGGAACCGCTACCCGAAGGCTGGTGGCCCGTTTACGTCTACTGTGAGAAGTGTAGAACCGACAGCACAGAGATCGTATCCTTCGACGGCGAGTACGTCCACTACAAATGCAAGAAGTGCGGCCACGAAGGAAGAACAAACATACGCGACGGCAACGTTAAGATGAGATGGCGCGTGGACTGGCCAGCAAGATGGGCGAAACTAGGCATCGACTTCGAGCCGGCAGGGAAGGATCACCACGCCGCAGGAGGATCCTTTGACACGGGGAGCAAGATCGTGAGGAAAATCTTCGGCGCAGAGCCCCCCGCAAGCATTATGTACGAGTTCGTGAGCATAAAGGGGCAGAAGGGCAAGATGAGCGGTTCAAAGGGCAACGTGATACTCATATCCGACCTACTTGAAGTCATGGAGCCTGAACTGATTCTCTTCTACTACGCACGATACCGTCCCAACAAGGAGATAAAAATAGACCTCGGTCTGGACCTTCTCAAGCAGTACGACGAGTTTGATCGGACTGAAGAAGCGTACTGGGGGGACAAGGAATACGACGAAGACCTCCTGCGTGCCTACTGGATCGCCATGGAGCCCATGCCAGAGAAAAAACCCATACGCGTCCCGTTCTCCACGCTGGTGAACCTCGTGCAGCTGCCAGGAATGGACGAGAAGAAATTACGGACCACGCTCATCAGGATGGGCAAGATTCCAGAGAACATTGGCGATGAAGATTGGAAGAAAGTGCTGGCACGTGCAGAGAGGGCGAAGATCTGGGTGAAGAAGTATGCGCCGGAGAACGTGAAGTTTGTCGTGTTGGAGGAGCTACCGGCGATAGACGTGCCAGAAAACATCAGAGAAGGACTAAAAAGGATAGCTGAAGCGGTAGAGCGCGGAGTGACGGAAGAAGAGCTGAATACAATCCTCTTCGAAACTGCAAAGAGCGTCTCATCGCCAAGGGCGTTCTTCCCCTGGATCTACAGACTATTCATCGGAAAGGAAAGAGGTCCGAGAGCAGCAGGGTTCCTCCTCTCCATGGATAGAGAATTCGTGGTAAAAAGACTACGGTTGGAAGAATAGCCTAGCCCTGGCCAGCGACGCCCGAACCATGCTCTTTCTTTCTTCTTCTGCCCAATAATCCATCATTTTCCTGTACCAGTCGGAATCCACGGTCCAGGAAACGCTGGGATAGTGAACGTCCATGAGTATGAGGCCCTCTGGCGGTGCGGGGGGCACGGGATCCTTCTCCTCCAGTCGTCGTCGGATTTCGTCCAGATCCCACTCGCCCAAGGCAACGCGCATCAGGGCAGTGGCAATCCTTCGGACCATCTGGCGGAGGAATCCGGGGGCATAGATGTCCATCACTGTGTAACCCGTGTTAAAAATATCGATCCGCTTTACGGTTCTGACGGGGTTCTTATCCTCGAGGATGGCGAAGGACGAGAAATCGTGCCTGCCAATGAAGAGCGCTGCTGCTTCGCGCATGCGCTCCTCCCGATCTACGGAAAAACGGTGAGGAAAAACGTATCGATACCAACGAAGACGAGCGTCCCGTATCGGGTTGAACGAGTGCGGTACCGGGGCATACGCCCATATCCAGATGTTCCTCAGGCGAGAGTTGATCTCCCCGAGCTTGGGTTCCCTTCGTATCTCCGCGGCGAAGACGTTAGCCAGCGCGTGAACTCCCTTATCCGTTCTGCTGGAGAAGAGGAAGAAATCGTCCCCCCTGCGGTACCCGCTCTCCGTGAGAACGCGCAGGATCTCTCCTTCGACTGTGCGGACGTTTGGCTGACGTGCAAGTCCGTGATATCCCTCGCCCACGTACGCCACACGGAACGCATATCGCATTAAGAAGAGTTGAGGGCAAATCTTTATTGTGGGTGAGGAAGTAGACGCGCTTGTCAAAAAGATCGCCGAGCACAGCGGCTTGAGCGAGAGCGAGATCAGAAAGAGAATCTCAGACAAGGTAAAGGCATTCGCTGGGCTCTTGACGGAAGTAGGGGCAGCCTACGCTGTCGCAAAGGAGCTTGGCGTGGATATCGATATAGAGAAGGAGATTCACAAGAAAACGCCCATAGCGCAGCTCAAGCCAGGGATGGAACGGGTCACGGTTGTCGGAAGAGTGATGCGCATATTTCCACCAGCAACCTACGAGAAGAACGGAAAGAAGGGGAAGTATTGCAGGATCATTCTCGCAGACAATACGGGCGAAATAGGGCTAACGCTCTGGAACCGGGACGTTAGGTACGTGGAAGAAGGTCAGATCCGAGTGGGCGACGTAATAGAAGTGATAAACGCACACGTACGCGAGTACAGAGAGCAGCCTGCCCTGAGCATGTCCTTCGACAGCAGGATCATCATAAACCCCGAAGATACTGAAAAAGTGCCAGAATCACCAGAATTCAAGAAAATAGCCGAGATACATGACGGGGATTCTATGGTATATACGAAGGCTCGTGTCATACGTATATTCCCCCCGCAGACAGTCCAAACAAGTGCTGGAGAGTCGGAAATGGTTGCAATGATCGTGGGGGACGAGACCGGAACGGCAAGGGTGGCAGTATGGGACAGCAAAAAGGCATCCGGCGTGAACGAGGGAGACACAATAATCATATCCGCAGGATACGCCAAAGAAAACGAAAGAGGGATCACAATCCACGTAGGAAAGCTTGGAATGATCCAAAAGACCGAAGAAACGGTGGATGTACCTCAAATGGCCCAATCACAGCGCAGCAGCATTGTACGAAAGCGCATAGACCAACTCCAAGACGGCGACCGCTTCGTAGCGGTAAGAGCCACGGTCACGCGCGTGTTCGGCACCAAAGAAGTCCTCGTGTGCAAGAACTGTGGGAGACGGGTGAAGGAAGAAAACGGAAAGTACATATGCGAAAACTGTGGTGAAACGGAAGCGGTGCCACGAACAACACTCTCAATGGAGCTAGACGACGGATACGGGCGCATAAGAGCCGTGATCTTCGGAGAATTGGCCAATAAAATGCTGGAAGATACGGGGGGAACGGAGAGACTCCGTGGAGAGGAAATCGTGGCAACGGGGTACGTGAAAAAATCAAAAATATCTGACAGGCGCGAATTTTTCGTGAAAGACGCTGCAAGGCCAGATATAGACGAAGAGATCGAGCGTATGCTCGCAGATGCAAAGAAGAGATTAGGGGAATAAAAGGAACGTTTCCACAGCACCCCCTTATTAACGGCCCCACCGTTTTTCTAACATGGCAGACGAAAAAGAAAACAAGGCTAAGAAAAAACCACAGAAGCTGGAGGACCTCCCAGGAATTGGCCCCACAACGGCGGAAAAGCTGAGAGAGGCTGGGTACTCAACCCTTGAAGCCGTAGCAGTTGCTTCCCCTGCCGAACTCATGGAAGTAGCAGGGCTAGGAGAAGGTACTGCGCTAAAAGTGATCAACGCCGCAAGGGAAGCCCTTGAAATGTCCTGGATGTCCGCGAAGGAACTCATGGAAAAGAGGGGCATCGTTGGGCGAATAACCACGGGAGCGAAGGCGCTCGACGAGCTCATCGGAGGAGGTGTGGAGACACAGGCAATTACGGAATTTTACGGTAAGTTCGGCTCTGGAAAGACGCAGGTCTGCCACCAGCTGGCAGTTAACGTTCAGCTACCCTACGATAAGGGGGGCCTGGACGGAGCCGCACTCTACATAGATACGGAGAACACGTTCAGACCAGAGAGAGCCATACAGATGGCCAAGGCAGTCGGCCTAGATCCGGAAAAGGCATTAGAGAAAATATACGTGGCCCGTGCATACAACTCCGACCACCAGATGGTCCTAGCAGAGAAAGCTCGCGACATAATCCAGGAAAAGAACATAAAGCTCGTGATCGTGGATTCTCTAACTGCACACTTCCGCGCGGAGTACGTTGGGAGAGGAGCCCTTGCCGAACGACAACAGAAGCTAAACAGGCACATTCACACGCTACAGAAGCTCGCAGACACGTATAACATAGCAGTGGTCGTGACGAACCAGGTCATGGCAAAACCCGATATGTTCTTCGGCGATCCAACGGAGCCCATTGGCGGAAACGTAATAGGGCACGCGGCAACGTACAGGATATACATCAGAAAGAGCAAGGGCGACAAGAGAAT
>JALTCQ010000076.1:0-740 GCA_027074515.1 Microcaldota archaeon
CCATCAGCTCTGTGTTCTTTTCGCCCTTGTGGGAGAGGTCGCCTATGATGGCATCTATGCTTTTGTGCTCATTCTTTTGAGTGATGGCTTTTGCAGGACCTGGTGCTACGTGAGCCTCTTGCTCTTTCCTTGGTGCTTGTGGTATTATTGTAGCATGGGCTACGGCATTCTTTGGCGATACATGCGTTTTTACGTTCTTCGTTAAGTCATCTAGCGTTATTTCTTTGTGCGGGGTGAGCGTAGTAGCTGTACTGTTTGTTGTCTTGGCTGTTGTTGGTGCCTCTTTCTTCTTGCTCTTAGGTTCGCGGATGAATATGTATGGGAGAATTGTAGCCCCTGTCAGGAAACTCCCTATGCTCGCGTACGGCCCAAAATAGTAGCCGGCGGACGTGAGGATTGCGGAGATCCCGCCGAACACGAATCGTATTCCCGCCTTGCTTTCTTCGGGCAGTTCGGCGTGGTGGTTCTTCAACTTTGCCCTCGCGGTGGCTTCCGCAAGATAGCTTCCCGCGGTGTAGCCAATGATCGCGAGCGTTCCGTATTCCAGACCTGTGAGTATGCTCGGAGGAATGTCAAAGTGATACGTTGAGGATACGATGCTCCACCAGGCGCGGAGCATTTGACCGATGTTTGCCATCACTTCTTTTATATCCTTGATGTATTTTAATGCGATGGGCATAGTTGGGGCGATCGTCCTCTTCCTGCGCAGCGTTTTTGGCATCTTCGTGCTTTCTGTCTTG
>JALTCQ010000076.1:750-2169 GCA_027074515.1 Microcaldota archaeon
TTCGTAGTTCAGATCTCAAGCGCGTGGCACTGTGGGGGACTGTGCTCACTTTCCTTGCAGTGCTTGGCTACAAATCATACCTCATTCTTTCGGCGTATCCCTGCCCCAGCGTCGTTCCCCCAAACGTGAACGTCTCTAACTGTGGATTTTCTGCATTGCTTTCCCTGCTCCCGCAGAACCTCGGCACTGTTCTCCTCGCTTGGATCCTAGCGTCGCTGTTCTTCGCGGTAGGCCTGGTAACCTATGTTTATATTCCCGAAGATCTTAATATACACCTGAGGCGCTATGTCGCAACCCTTGCGGCCGTAACAGTGGCTCTCATCTGGGTGGTGATCTTTCCATGGAGCGTTCCGCTGCTATTTGGCTTGTGATTCTTCTGCTTGCCATTCCCTCTGTTCATGCCCTCTGCGGGGAGAGCAGAATCCCTCTCGTACAATATAACCGCTTCGTGACCGCTATCCACGACTCCAACGGCGCCATAGACTTCAACTCCCTTCGTTCTCTCTTTCCCGCGAAGGTATCCAAGCTGGACGTGAACTCCACCGTTCTTGCGGATCCAAGCATGCAGAACTACTACGTGGATGACTTCAATGGCTATGCTGCCGACCCGAAGAGCTCAGATCTGTACATCAACAGAACCACGTCCAAGGGTGGCCCGTTCCTCCTTGCTGGGGTTGTGTCCTCGGACTTGCGCATAGCGAAGGACACGCCCAATGGGCCCGCTTACGGTGAGATGCTCTACGAGCACTATTCTGGAAGAGTAGAAACGTCCCTCTGGCGCGCTGGTCAGAAGGGCACCGCAGGCCTGTCTTCCCTTGCTGAAACGTCTGCAGTCGTCTCAGGTATGAAATCGCTCTTGAACAAGTCCCCCCGTATCGTTAACGTTCTTCGCTCAGAGGATTTCAACGTCGTGGTTGTATGTGCTTCAAATATTTGCAATCAGGAGGTTTACTCGCTCTTCACGAAGTACTTGAACATCGGGACAAGCGCCGAGATGTTTGCGGAGTGGGGTACGACCGCCGTGTGGAACAAGGTTTTACCCTCCTCTTTCAAGAAGAGCATTCGAACCACTGCTATGAAGCTCAAGCAGAACACAAAGGTATCCTCATTTATCGAGCGCTGGAACAGGATGGCGGAGCACGTTCCTGGAATGAGGAAGATCTCCACTCTTCAGGATCAGGCACTGGACGACATCGCCAAGCAGTCCGACGAGGTGAAGCAGGCGTACTTGAGCTGTCTGACAGAGGGTATGTGTTCTGGACTGGAGAACCCAGAGGTTTTGCAGAAACTCACGCCGGAACAGCGTGCCCGCCTTGCTCGAGCGATAACGGAGTCCTCCCTGACCATGGACCAACTGGCCGAGGTGCTGAGTTCTCCGGAGCTGAAGGGAAAGCTGGATGACGTTATACGTCACATAGA
>JALTCQ010000077.1 GCA_027074515.1 Microcaldota archaeon
CGAACCAAGATTGATGTCCTCCGAGAAGAACAGGAGAGGTTCGTGAAACCCGTCCCAAAGTTCCGACGGGGGCTAAGCAACGAGCAGATAAAGGAACTGGCGGAAAAGGGAAGGGGAATCAGGGGCGTCAACAAGGAGACGGTTTGGGGCATGGCAGAGTGGATAAAGCGGAACGAAGAGATTCAGGATCTCATAAATGCTGCCCAGAAAATCGAGGAAGAGATAGCGCGAGATGTAATTCAATGGGCAGACGTGGTGCTTACGACGAACTCATCCGCAGCGCTTGACATCGTTCCAAGCGACTTCGACGTTGCCGTTGTGGATGAAGCAGCACAGGCCACGATCCCGTCGGTTCTGATCCTCGTATCTAAAGCGAACCGCGTAGTGCTTGCTGGAGATCACAAGCAGCTACCCCCTACGGTACTGTCGCCGAAGGCAAGGATTTTGGAGCGGACCGCCTTTGAGATGCTAATAGAACGGTACCCACACATCAGCGCAATGCTTGAAGTCCAGTACAGAATGAACGAAACGCTGGCAGAATTCCCGTCGCGCGAGTTCTACGGGGGGCTGGTACGAACCGCAGAAATCGTGAAAAACATCGGACCGTGGGACCTTGGACTCGACGAACCCGTAATCACGCTGTTGGACACGTCTGCGCACCCGGCTAAGTGGGAAAAGCGGAGAGCGTGGGACGGATCGTACAAGAACCCGCTGGAAGCAAGGGTTGTCAGAAAGATCGTGGAGAAGTACGTGGAGGCGGGCGTGCCTGCCCAGAAAATTGGAGTGATCACGCCATACGATGCTCAAAAAGACCTGCTACGGGATTGGCTACCGGAAGGCGTCGAAGTGAACACAATAGACGGATACCAGGGGCGAGAAAAAGACGTAGTAATTATTTCCTTCGTTCGATCCAACGAATCCAGACAGCTCGGATTTCTTACAGATCTGAGACGGTTGAACGTGGCGCTGACGAGGGCGAAGAGAAAGTTAGCAATCGTGGGGGACTCGAAAACGCTCTCGACGCACCCCGCGTACGACCACCTCCTTCACTACATCAGGGAACGCGGAGAATGCGTCTCACCACGCCAAGTCGCGGGGGAGTAGCGTAAAGAACACGAAGGGCGGCGACAAGAGGCACTTTCTCGGGCGGAACACCAAAGATGGAAACGACGTGGTGGATCTGCGCCTCATTCTTTGCTGTGTTCTTGCGGGCAGACTCCCACTCCATTTCAGAAACATCGCGAAGAACAGCACGCTGTACGTCGCGCACAAGACGGGGAGATCCCGTGAAGATTCCGTGACCAAGGAAAAGAATGGAAAGAGATACAGGATCCCGGGACTCAGGGGTGATCACGGGAACTGCCTGGTGCCTCGCATCTACGTGTAACGGCTCCCTGGACACCACGGCGTAGTCAAGATCTCCCCCAGGCAAGGACGTGCCCTTCACGACACCACCAAAGAGCAACACGGGCCTGTTCAAGGACTTGCTGATACGAACCGCCTCGCGCAAGCGAGCCACAAGATGCTCCTTGGCAGGGGTAGACAAGAACGGAAACCTCGCAAGTACAGCCTCCCGTGAAACATCAAATGTCTGTACAGGTACCCGTTTTGGCCGTTTTAACTCCAAGTACCGTGTTAGCCATTTGTAAAACTCGGAATCGCCACTCATGTCATGACCAGCAAAATGGAGCGCTGTCTTAGCACCGAAACGGATCAACCAATCGTTATGGTGTGTCAGATCGCGCAGCTCTTGGACAGCTCTCTTCGAAAGGGGCTCGCCTTCATAAACATCCTGCAAAGCGAGGGATTTAACGTGTTGAATCACGTTCCAGCGCTCGGGCTCATTGCGAACGATGGACCAGGGAAACGTTGGGCGAAAATGACGGAAAAGTTCATGCACGGGCACCCCCCTCCAGAAGCCCATCAAGAATCCTCAAATATCTGTGAGCAACAACGGAAGCATTCCATTTCTCCTCGACAAGGGCACGGCCGTTCGCAGACAATGCGTCGTAAAGATCGTCGTCGCGCTCTAGACGATCTAACGCCTCAACAGCCTCCTCAACAGAGTTTACGAGAAATCCCACATCTCTTCCAGCAAACACGAAGCGATGAGCACGAATATCACTT
>JALTCQ010000078.1 GCA_027074515.1 Microcaldota archaeon
CTGAAGTAGAAATACCTCCTTTTTATTCTCCAGCTACCAGAATAACAGTATGGAAACACTTGCGGCAGAAATAAGGGAAGAGGTCCGTACGGTAGTAAGAGAGGAATTATCTCGATTTTTAATGGAAATTAAGCCATACGTGACAGATACAGAACAGAAGAACATAGAATCAAAGATCGGCTCCCCGAACGACTATGACAACGATTTTGTGGAGGTAGATCTTTGAAGTGGAAGATCCTGTTCCACAGAGAGGCGCTTAAAGACCATCACTCCTTGCCAGCAAACTTGAAGGAACGTGTGAACAGCGCGCTAAGGCGGCTAGTAGAAAGCGTTTCGGAAGCAAAGGAACTAGGGCTCGACATTAAGAAACTAAAGGGAAGATGGGAAGGATACTACCGGCTAAGAATCGGCAACTACAGAGTGATATTCAAAATTGTGTGGGAAGAGCACCAGATTCGAATATATCGAATCATAAAGCGAGGCGCCGCGTATAAGTAGTACAACGAGATCCTCTGGGAAGCGCTGAAGTGAGCGCATCACTCTCTTTTCTTTACAAAGACATCGAAGGACACTTGGTCTAACCGCGGCGAGTAAGAACGGACCACGCGTTTGTTCAGTATTTTTGCGTCCCAGCCCTGCTCATTGAAATAACGTAGGATCTCGTACTCCTTCTCCGCGAAGGGGTCCTTGTTGGGGCCCAGGGCATAGGTGTGGATGATCGCACCAGATGGCTTGGTAGCGGCAAGTGCCACGTCCAGGAAGTCCTCAGCGAGTATGGGAGAGGGCATGAGGACGCGGTCTGCACGGTGCGGATAGCGTTCGGGAACAACATCGCGGACATCTCCAAGAATTGGTTCGATCTTCCCCTCTGCGTGGTTCAAGCGAATATTCTCAACGAGGTACTTGTAGGCATCCGGATTAAGTTCAACGGCGTAAGCACGGATGTTCGGCTGAAAACGGTGGATCACAAGGGGGAATGGGCCAACACCGGCAAAGAGCGCAGCGATAAATTCACCGGGGCGCACCTGTTTTGCAATCCTGTAGCGCTCGTAGGAGAGGCGAGGGGAGAAATATGTCTTTCCCACCTCCAGACGCAGGCGAACGCCAAATTCCCTATACTCCGTGACGAGATTGGGCTCGCCGGCGATGACTTCAACGGGTTGGACGCGGAAGACGCCTTGGTGAGGACCCACCTCGGCGGCAACGGTCCGGACGTTTGGGTGAACGCGTAGGATCGCCTCGCCAATTTTCTCTCTCAGATCCCAGAGCTCGTCGGGAACGCGGATGACTGCAACGTGGCCGATAATGTCAAATGACTTCACCACGTGCTGCACGGCGTCCTCGGGCAGAAACTCGCGGAGAGCTTCCTCCAAAGAGCGCGGCTTTTTCTTTCTCACGGGAAACTCACGTTCCACGCACTCAAAACCGTCTGGACAGGAAGAGACAGGGAAGATAACATGATCGCCATCGCGGATGGGCTGGTAATCCTTCAACAAGAGTCCGGATTGAAGAAGACGGCGGCGAACCGATTCTGCTTCCTTTTTGGGAACGATGACACCGAGCACGTTTTGAACTGAGATGTGGAGAATAAAAACCACGACTGCCCAATACTATTATGCTATACCTGGTGGGGGCTGGACTGATTCCCGAGCACATCACGCTTCTTGGGAAGAAAGTAGTGAAGGAGGCGGATAGGGCGCTCATAGACACGTACACCGTCCCAACGACGGATGAACAGATCAAGGAGATCGAAGAAATCGTGGGAAGGGCGCTGGAACGGGCGGAGCGCACGGATCTGGAAGAGGGCGCCACGGAACTGGTAATGGAAGCGAAGGAAAAAGACGTTGCGATCGTGACCTTGGGGGATCCGCTGACGGCAACGACCCACGTGATTCTCACAACGATCGCGGACGAAAGGGGCGTTCCCTGGAAGTACATTCCCGGCGTGTCCATACTCACGTACATCCCTTCCCGCATAGGCCTGGAGCACTACAAGTTCGGCTGGACCGTGACGATTCCGCACAACTGGAGACACAGCCCGTCGTTCTACGACAGAATACTGGAGAACAGGAAGAGGAACATGCACACGCTGGCGCTCCTGGACGTGGG
>JALTCQ010000079.1 GCA_027074515.1 Microcaldota archaeon
GTCCGTGTTTAATCAGCACTCAAGATCTTCATCATCGCGAAGCTCAGCCCTGCGCAGGTTCATCACGTTATACTCTGCATAGACAACATTTATTAACCACGGCCCCATCCTTCTTTCATGGTGCTTGAATCACCGTATGCTGTGGCCCGATTTCTGAAGGAGCGGTACGTCATGGCTAGGCGAGCGGAGAGAGACGTATTTTCCAATCCAATAGATGTTTACGACCACAAATTCCCTCAGTTTGCCGAAGAGATCTCTCCACGCGTCCACGATCTTGCGAGCAAGCTTCGAGATCGTTATCCTAGCGTTCCAGAGGATGACCACGTGCTCATGGCGTACCTTCTTCACGTTCTGGATCGGGGCGAACCGTACACTGCTGCGCCACATCGCAGGCTGATCCCTGCACCTGCTCGCTTCTTTTACAACTATCTTCGGAAGGCGGGTTTTGATCTTGACGCCCTTCTGTCCAATCGCGACTACAAGTACAAGGGGGTACCAGTATCTGTTCTGCTAGACGGTATTCAACACGATCTGGGCGAGCACGTCCTCAAGAAGCGATTCACCCCTCCGAGACGCTGAGATTTTTAAACCCTTTCGCGCTCCTTCTCCTCATGGGATTCCCAGAGGCAGAGGCAAGGCTGTTCAACGGCGTGTGGATCTGCATGAACTGCGGTGCTCGCATCCGTAGCTCAAAGGGGAAGCCGGAGAAGTGCAGGAAATGCGGAAGCAAAAGGCTCCGTCTAAAGGCAAAGGAGTCCAGAAAGTAAGGGCTCTTTTCCTACTTCTCCGCCCCGTTAATTTTCTAATGGTTGCTATAGCCGTTTTTCTATTCGCCCTTGGTGCGGGAGGCTCTATTTACTGCGCTACAATTTCGGCTCTCTCCGCTGCTTTCATATCCGGCGCTGCTCAGGCCATTAACGACTACTACGACTACGACGTTGATCTGAAGGAATCCAAGCCCCGTCACGTCCTCGTGAAGTACCGTTTACCCCGGCGTTTTGCCCTCTACGTTGCAGTGGTCTCGTACGCGGTGGGGCTCGCGCTTGCTGCTCTTCTCACCCTTGCGCACTTTGTCACCGCGGCGCTTGCTATCTTGCTGACCTACGTGTACTCCGCTCGCATGCGGGGGCAGAAGTACGTGGGGAATGCTGTTGTTGCTCTTCTCGTTGGGCTTTCCTTCGTTTATGGCGGGCTCTGCGGTAGAGTCGTGCTATCATACTTCCCCGCATTCCTCGCATTTCTTGCCACCTGGGCTCGCGAGGTCATGAAGGATCTCGAGGACTTGGGCAAGGACGTGGGTAAGAAGACGACCCTCCCCATCATCGCTGGCAAGCACATGTCTGCGTACTTCGCAGCGTACTTGCTCATCCTTGCGGTATTCTTCTCGGTGTTCCCCGGGCCCGGGGGTTTCCACCTCTTCGGCAGGTATTACTATCCCGCTGTTGTCGTGGCGGATCTCGTTTTTATTGCCTCCGCGCTATATATTATACGGGGTCACCCGCGGGAGGCTGAGCTAACGTGCAAGGCAGGTATGATTCTGGCAATAGTGGCGTTCGGCCTGGGTCTTCTTCCCTGATCGGCGCAGTGCTCAGTGCATTCTCCTCTCGCGGATACAAAATCGCCAACTATTCTGATGTTCGCGGCTGCGTGGACTTCGTTGCTGTAAATGACGACGAAAAATACGTAGTTCGTGTTCTCTCCAACGTGGATGCCCTCCGCGAGGAGAGCGTGGAGGAGTTCGTCCGCCTCGCTGGACTGTTGGGCGCAACTCCCATCATCGTGGGCGAGCGCACGAAGAGGGACTCCCTCCAAGACGACGTCATCTACAGACGCTATGGCGTCCCCGTTGTCACCGTGGCAACCCTCGCGAGAATCCTTGATGGCGACGTTCCCACCTCTGAGGTCTACAACGGACGGATGCTCGTCTACTTCGACCCAGATGCTCTGCGCACGGCAAGACAGTCCAAGGGCCTCTCCCAGAACGACCTTGCACAGCGCATTGGCACAACCAAGGACTCCGTGTACCGCTACGAGCACGGGTATCCCGCCCTTGAGCCAGTGGCTCGCCGCATCGTGTCCATCCTTGGCGACGATGTCCTGGCTCCTGTTCGCCTCTTTGAAAGTGCTGGAAGCAACCAGTCCAAGGGTGTTTTTTCCTTCCGCCGCGCGCCTTGGGACATTTTTGTTGCCGGGGCGAAGCGCGTGGCATTATCTGCGGCGCGCGGCGTGGTTAGGAGAAAACTGGAGTTGCTCCAAAGGGGCAAAGGGGTTGTTCACGACTACTACGCCATGATCGTGATGTCCGGCATTCGTGTGAGCGTCTCCGACCTCCACGTGCCTACGATTTCCGAAGAGGAGCTGCAAGAGTTAAAGAAACCAAAGGACATCGTTCGTCGCGTGGAGGAAGAGTTTGAGTGATTGCTGCTATTTCTTTGCTGTTATCGCTCCGATGATTTTTGTTGTACCGTTTTCCTCTGTTATTATCTCCTTCTTCGTCCAGAGAAGCTTCTCTGAGCTTGCTACCTTTATCCACTCGTTGGTCGGCCAGCGGTTGTATCCGAAGTCCTGTGCTTGGATTGTTTCCCCGGTCCACAGCGTTACTGGGCTTTGAATGAAGCGCCAGATCCTTGCAACGGAGTAATCTGACAGTGTTTGGCTGGATTGCTTGTACCAGAAGAAGCCGGGTGGGCCCTGAAGCTCCTTCGCGTGCTTATAGAGCTTTCTGAACTTCATGCCGTCCCCTTCGCTTATGTGGATTTCCTCCTTTGCGGCGCCGCGGTCCCACTCGATCCACAGGTCCTTATAGAGTGTTCCCGCGTACCAGTTTTCTTTATACCATATTTCTTGAGTGTGGAACTCTCCGTTGATGGAGAATTCCCGCCACACGTGTCCTTTTTTCACCCACTCTGTTCCTGTGATTTCTACGTGGGTAGGGATTCCTTTTAGCTCCTTGTTCGCGGAGTATTCTATCTTGAAATCGTGTTTTACCTCGAAGTCCCTCGCGTGGTCCCAAGTATAGTAGTACGGTATTGCATGACCCCAGTCCCACTCAGGGGATTCCCTTCCGTGGAACTCAGCTCTTAGCTCGTAGGCAATTCGCGGTCTTGTTCTGATCTCCCCGCTCTCGTGGTATTGCCACCTGTCGGGGAACAGAATGCGCTGTGAGCTGCCGTGGATCTCCATGTACCTATATGCTTGTTTAACGTTTTAACCCAGATGTATGCGTGAAGGTCGTTCTATGTGCCCACGTGCTCGAAGGACTCCTCGAGGCTGCACGGCGTAACTACCCCAATGAGTTTTTCTGCCTGCTCGGCGGTGAAAAGACAGGCGATGCGTATCTCGCTCGGGAGATCGTATACATCCCCTTCCGTTCTGGGCCAACGTACGCGTTCTTTCAGCCGACTGACATACCCTTTGACAGCAGCATCATTGGATCGGCGCACACGCACCCCGGCCCTGCTCTTCCGTCCTCCGCAGACCTCCACTCCTTTCCCTACGCCGGCTGGGTTCACGTGATCATATCGTATCCCTACACGGCGGAGAACGTGAGGGCATACGATGCGAAGGGCAACGAAATTCCGTGGGCAGTAACGGAATGCGGTCAGTGAGCCAATATCTCATCATTTTTCAGGCGATGTCGGCCTCATCATCCCGCTTTCCGATTACTTGAGCATGCAGAGTGCTGTTGCGACGTATCCTACATCGCCCATGCCTTCTGGTTCTATCTTCCTCGCTTCCAGCCCGTCTATGTCGAACTTCGTGGCGTCCGGCTCCGTTCCTGCCACCACGATCATGTCCTTTTCACCCACTTCCTTCGGGTCCAGGGTCTTCTCCGCCTTTCTCGTGATTATGAACACGTGCTCGGGGGACAGTAGCTCCACAGCGTCCTTCAGATCTGGAACGACCAGAATCTTTTTCCCCTTCTTCGCCGCTGCCAGGTGGATCTCCGGCACGCCTGTCTGCGCTGCCGTGCCCTGTGGGCGGGAGATCACGAATAGATCCACGTTATCGTATGCAAACACGATGCGCGCTATCTCCTGAAGCTTTGCCACCGAATGGACGTCATGGTAGGCCACGATCATACTCTCATTCACCTCCGTTGTTCTTATAACTCCCCCAGTTTTTTCTTGACCTCCTCCGCGATCTTGAACGCGAGTTTTGGCGGGACCGCTTCCCCCGCCTGGTTATACTGCTGCTCAATGGGGCCGTAAAACACGTGGTCGTCTGGAAAGCTCATGAGTCTTGCGTTTTCTCGTACAGTAAGCAGTCTGTCGGAGAATGGGTGGATGAAACGTGAAGAGCCCATGACGGTTGGTGCGACCTTGTTCGGATGGAGCCGTATATAGTTCTGGTGCACGCGCTTTGCTCCCTTGAAGTATACGGGTGCCTTCCCCCACCGAAGCTTGTGCACCACCTTCTCCACGCGTCTCGGCAGTGCCTTGTAATCGTGATTTGGAATGTCGTGCGGCTCTCTTGGATCTGGCAAATCACCAATAGCCTCCCATACGGTTACTTTCTTTTCCGTTTTTGGTCGTATGCGGGTAGGGGATATGAACACGCGCGTTCTGGTAGAAGGGACTCCGAACCTGCTTGCCTCAAGAACGTTAAACTTTACCTCGTATCCAACTCGTCCAAACTCGTATCGTAGCGCTTCTTTCAAGTCTCCCTCTATGATCCCAAGCACGTTTTCCATGACGAACGTTTCTGGCTGCAAATCTCCTATGAAGCGGATGTAGTGTAGTGTTAGCCTCCCCCGCGGGTCCTTGTAGAGCCGGTTCAGCGGATCCTTTTCCCTCTTGGCGTTGGCTACCGTGTACGCCTCGCAGGGGGGCCCTCCGATGATGATATCCGGCTTTCCGATCTCTTTCTCCACGTCTGTGGCGTCCAGCGTCTTTATGTCCTGTTCCCACACCCTCGTTCCCGGAAAGTTCCTTCTGTACGTCTCGGCGGGGTACTTCCACGCCTCCACGGCGCCCACTATGTCGAACCCTGCCTTGCGGAAGCCAATCCCGAATCCCCCTGCACCTGCAAAGAGGTCGAGCACTCTCACGTTTTTTATTATGTGGGGGAGTGGTTTAATAGGATGGACCGCCGTTTTGTGTTCATATCCTTGTTCCTTGCTTTCGCGCCCCTTGTCAATGCCTGGATTCTGCCGTATCAGGTGAGTTACCACGCGGCTCCAGGGGATGCCGTGAAGCTCTGTGCAACCGTTCTTTCTGATAGTAACGCTCCCGTCACCCTGACCTGTGGAAATCGCGTTGTTGGCGAGGCTAACGTTATCGCAGGCGCTCCGGCCGTCCTTTGCTACACGTATCCCGTATCATCGTCCACTTCTTGCCTTTGGTCCGACGGTGTTGACTCCGAGCGGGTGTACGTTCACGCGGACTACAGCCCCGTCGTTGATGCGTTTCTCGCGCTGCTTCTCATAGTACTTGTTGTACGGTTTACGGTAAAACTCGTTAGAATCTACATGTGATGGTAAAATTAGATGTAGCCGATGTGCGGTTCAAGCATCGCCTTTAGGGAGCGCGTGAACTCGGGGTGGTCCAAGAGAATTCCCTTCTTGTCCCCCGGGATTGCAAGGAACGCCTTCTTATCGTCCACGATTACCGCCGGCGGTAGCTCTGCCTCCGTTTCCACCACGTCAACGTCTCCGCTCACCGCGAGGTTAGAACGCATGCCCTTTGGGACGACAAGGGTCACGTTGATTCCATTGTTCACGGCGTCCTCTATTGCGGGCAGGATCGTGTTACCGTACTCTGCCAGGAAGTCTGGGTTGAGCGTGACAACGGCGTGCTCCTTTGCAGTGGTCAGAAGGCCCTGCAGGCCTGCGCGGAGGACGTTATCGCTGTTCAGCACCCAAACGCCCTTGCTCTCGTCCTTCGACGCTCTCTGCCCATGTTCGCGCTCGATCTGCTCTGCAAGCGATTTTATCCGCTCTACTTCCTTCTTGAATTCCTCTTCCTTGATCTTTAGGTATGCGTCAATCGCCTGCTTGGGTGCCACTGCTCTGTACTTGACGGGTCTTCCCGGTTCAACGATCACGAAGCCTTTCTTCTCTAATCTGTTTATAATATCGTAGACGCGAGGCCTCGGCACTTCGGCGCGGTTGCTCAGCTCCCCCGCCGTTGCCTCCCCGAAGAGAAGCAGCGATGCATAGGCCTGTGCTTCGTATTGGTTTAGCCCGATGCTGCGGAGAAGTGAAACGAGCTTCTGCCTCGCGTCCATGACCATCACTCAAAAGAATGTTGGGGGTATATAAAATACTTTCTATGCAGAAGTTGTAACTGTTACCAACTCAACGGTGGTAACACGTATATAAATACTTATGGCGGATATATTATCTACGAGGGCTCTATCTCAAAATTGGGGGTGAATACCATGAAGATTGGAAAGATATTTGGGGTCTTGGCCCTGGCGTTCCTCCTGTTCGCAGTGGGCGCATGGGCTAAGATCTCTGTGGCTGGCCCGTCTACGGCCAACTGTGAGGCCGTTTACCCCGGTAGCACGATTACCCGCGCCATTCACGTTGACGCGGACCAGGCTGGCTGGTACACAATTGTTGCCACCAGCGCACTGACCGTTGGTCCTCAGCACACCCAGGTATACCTGAAGGCTGGGGAGAGCAAGGACGTCATATTCACCATTCAGTTCCCGTCCAACGTGGACGACCAGTACTACACGGTGACCTGGACGCTCTACGACCAGAACGACAACTACGTGGATGACACGACCCAGTGCTTCCACGTGACCAAGTACGCGGCCAACGCAGAGGGTGCGAGCACGGACTTCCTCTTTGGTGCAAAGGCATACTACCAGGAGGACGGCTACCTCGTCGTGCCCCTCTACGTGACCAACACGGGCAAGACAGACGTCACCGTGGACTTCGTCTC
>JALTCQ010000080.1 GCA_027074515.1 Microcaldota archaeon
GTTCCAAATACATGCGAGGAAAAGGGATTATCTTCATATTGCTCACGGTGCTGGCAGTTTCCGCATACTCACAGTTTGCTGCGGCTGGCAGCAAATCCGTGGAAACTGCAGTAGTCCCATCAAGCCCCGTTTCGGTGGCTTGCCACGTTGCTGACGGCCACACTCAGATTTCGGTTTCTGCCATCGATGATGTGGATCATGTGGTTGCGGCGGTGGGGAATAATAGCCCTGAGCTTGCGGATCACCTGCAAAAAGGCTGGTCCGTGTCTCGAAGCGTTTCTGGTACATACCAATCTGCTGTTGTTCGCTTTGTTTGGCGGGGTGCTGAAAAACAGATCCCCGTGGTTTGCCAGTAACATACTTTTTGTTTAACAATCATTTTGTTTGCTCATTACAATAGGCTTCTAATTTTTCTCAGATCTCTCATTGCAGCAATTCTTTCAGTGGTGATAAGTGCTCCCACTCGCTCGTCTAGGCTGTTACCCATGACTACTGCCATTTTCATGCTCTTTGGCGCGTTTAGGTCTTTAACTAGCCCTTCCCAGAACCTTCTTTGCAGCATCTTGTTAGACATCGCTTCTTCTATGTCCGGAATCCTGCCACGAAGCACAGCGAAAGGATCCACTCCCAGGGCTCTCGCCACTGGGTCGACTCCAAACCTTTCCTTCGCGCTAAGCACCGTGCCACGAATCCACGTTTTGTTCTTGCCAACGTTGTATAGCTGTGCGTCGATTATTCCAGTTCTGCCGAGGTTGCTTGGCGATATTTCGGCCCACGATAGGTCGCACGGGTTGAGTATGCTCTTTTGTATCGCGTAAGCTCGCGTTATCTGATCAATAACATTATTTACGCTCGGTGGGTTCATTGCCCTTTGGATAATTATCACGCGCCCATATTTTGCGGCATTTATGTCGCTCACTTGCTCTGGTTTTGCGTAGTACGCCGGGCTTCCGAAGAAATGCCACCATCTCGCTCCTGCGCTTCGATTTGGCGCCTTTATGACTATTGGGTATTTTCCCGTGTCCGCCACCACTCCGACATATTCCCCCCGATCGTTGCGGAGAATTTCTCGCGGTGTTATGTATATCGTGTGGGTTCTCTTGTCGACTGCCCACCGCGGGTTCAGTTTTAGTATTACCTGCTTGCCGATGTAGTTTGCGAGCCTGGTGACGTCTCTCGTGGTTTTTAGCTCTATCTCCGTTGGCACGTTATATATTCACTTCCTGCACACTTTATATCATGGTGGACGTTGAACTTCTGAAACGGTTGGTTTCCATTCCCTCCGAGCCCGACAACATTGATGCCAAGCGTGGGGCGGCAAAGCTCATTGAATCTGCTGCTAAGGAGCGGGGACTGGTTGCAGAGTACGTTGAGGACTCCAAGGGCATCCCGAACGTGATTGTTCGTCACCCACACGGCAAAGGGAAGAAGGTTATCCTTCTTGTGCACCACGATGTGGTTCCCGCCGGAGATGGCTGGGATTTTGATCCCTACGCTCCTTTCGTAGATGGCGACAAGCTATTCGGTCGGGGCGCGGCGGACAACAAGGCGGATATCGTCGCAGCCCTTGATGCCATGGCCGCCGTTTCCGATCCCGTCGTTGACCCTGTTCTCGTTTCCGTTGGTGCTGAAGAAACTGGGGAGTCCGAGGAGTTCATGAAGCAGATTGATGGTGATATTGTCATCGTTCTCGATTCCGGCCCCTACGTTTCCATTGGTGCGTCGGGTGTCCTTCGTGTCGATTTGAAAGTCTTCGGCAAGCAGACGCACTCAGCGTATCCCTTCTTGGGCGAGAACGCAATATACAACGCCGCCAAGATCCTTCAGTTCGTTGAGCACTTGGGCCACGTTGCCGAGAGGACCTTCGTCTCCAAGTATAAGGCGCCCGAGCATTACGATGGCGTTCCCCTCCGCCTTAACGCCACAATTATGTCTGCGGGCATTGCCGGTAACGTCATTCCAGACGTGGCAGAGATCCTCGTCGATGTGCGCACGGTTCCCGAGTATGGTAACGACTTCGCCTGGCGGTGGATAGCCGAGAACCTCTTGTCCTTTGCCGAGCGCGAGGGCATTCGAATCTCAGTCGAGAAGAACGCTCTCATGCACCCATGGGTTTCCGAGGGAGATCATGCCAAGCGCTTTGCAGATATCGTTCAGCGAGTGACCGGCGAACCACAGGACGTTTATGTAGAACTTGGCGGAACCGACGGCGTGCACTTTGCAGATCGTATGCCCGTGGTCCAGTTCGGCCCCATGCGCCCAGAGAACAACATACATGGCAAGAACGAGTTCGTGTACTTGAAGGACGTCGAGATGGTTCAAAAGGTCGTCGAGGAGGTTCTGCGGAGGGGGCTGTAGCCCCCTATATTAGCATTCTCCTCATATAATCCCAGTCGACAGCATCGCTATCGCCTTCGCAGGAGCCTGTCCTTTCTACGCCCATACGCCCACATCTTCAGCATATTCTTCAATATCTCCGCGGCGTACCACGCCTTGACGCGATATGGAT
Source organism: Microcaldota archaeon (assembly GCA_027074515.1). GTDB lineage: Archaea > Iainarchaeota > Iainarchaeia > JAADDC01 > JAADDC01 > SZUA-1452. Next base: position 2,510 of record JALTCQ010000080.1, read on the forward strand.
CCTTTTTTCGCTCCAGGTATTTTATTTGTCGCTCCAAATTAAAGATCGTTTTTGTACTTGGGTAATCGCGCCGAGCGTCTCTCAGGAGATCACGGAAGTCTCCTGCCAGCTCTTTCCAGAACCTTCTTGCCTTTGGATACTCTCTAAATACTGCCGCCAGCGCCTTGGCCACGAGTTTCCTGTTCTTTTCGGAGCCCTCCGCCCGTAATCGTCCCACGTACTTTCTATATTTTTCGCCGCCGACATCTTCGAGTATCTCTGCCAGCGCACGCACGCCATCCTCGCCGTAGGTCTCTAGGAATTCTGCCGCATCCATGTGGGTGTGGATCTGCTCGATCTGCGGCGCCCCGCGTTTTGGAGCTACGTATATGTCGTATGCACCGTGGTTTCCCACGTTGCTCGGCCGAGTGTCCGCAACCAAGTATTTATCTCTCATGTCCGCGGCTGCTGGCGCTAACCTTGCTAGCGCAGCCATGCGCAAGAACCTCTTTGGATCTTCCATTGGCGAGTTTTTCTTTGCATCGTGAGCCGCGCCAACATTCTTGTCCCGTTCTCCCTTTGCAGGAACTGCGTTTTGCCCTCCAGCTCTACGCCAGCCGTGGCGAGTGTTGCGATGGCATCTGCATCCTCACGTATTCTCTGGAGCCGATCCAGGCGAGTTTCGTAAACGTCGTCTTGGTACGACATCTTCGCGTAGGCTTCGTGCTTCCCACTTTTTACCTCCATTGTCCCAACGTCTGTTCCAAACATTGGCGAGCTTTCCACCTTTGTGGCGCGGCCCTCTATTACGTGCGTATCGCCCTCTACTTGGACGCGTTTTCCTTCGATCTCTTCTCTTCTGCCTTCCAGAAAATCCGTCGCCCTTAGCCGCAGTTTCTTTACCTTTCTTCGGTCCACACTCAACGGATCACCCGTCGTGTTGCCTTCAGGTACCTGTACATGATGGCCTTCGCGGCGCCGATTCTCGCTTCATGCTGTGCTATGAGCCAGTTCCACAGTTCCGCTGTTTTTCTGTCTGGGCGGTGTCGGAATGGGTTGATCTTTGTGTGTCTTGGCGAGTGCGTTTCTAGCCATTGGATCTTTTTTGCTACGTTCCCCTTCGCTTTCCCGCGATAGTATTTTCCGAGATACTCAGTGTAATCTCTCGTGGCAGCCGCCATCCCGCTCATTGCGATGTGTTTCCCCCACAGGTATCCTGGCAGGTTCAATACTTTCTCGTCTGCGGATGTGTGGCGCAGTTTTTTCCATAATTGCCACCGTATGCCTGATCTTAATTCTTTCTCGACGTTTTCCAGTACGTCTTCGATGTTGTGGCTACCGTATATTGTGCGTGCACTTCGCCACTTCTTATTTCGTCGTATCCAAGCAGTTCTCCGTCCGTGGACACCATCCTCACGTTGTCCTGTGTTTGATCTCCAATCCTGAGGAAATACTTGCCCAGCATTTTTGGGAGTATTCCTGCCCGTGCCACTTCCCCCAGGAAGTGTTTTTTCTCTCCCCATGGAACGTATAGCTGGATGCTCGCTCGCACAGGTGCCGTCTCCTTCTCACCAATCTTTTTTTTCCACGCTGAACAACTCCACGCCAGCGAGAAGTAATCGTCGTATATCGTCTGGCACGGGGGCGAAATGCGCCTTTACGACTACCGGCGCATACTCATTCCCTTTCTCGTCGATGAGCATCCCCCTGATTGCATTCTCCCGCGTCCATCTGAGAAACCATCGTAGCGCTGCACTATGCCCTGGGATCTTTTTCTTCACCCTTACGTATATCTTGTCTGCCGGCACGAGCTTGGATGCGTGTTTTGGAATCTCTATTTGTAGAACGTCGCCCTCTTTTATCTCTGGTATCTTTGAGTATAGCTCTTCGGGATCGAGGCGCACCTTCTTCCATTCCACAGTTTATCCACTCAGCGCCGATTTATAACCCTGCACCCTTCAGCAACCATATCAGCGCCGCCGAGCCCAATGGGACTGTGACGTTATCATCGATGCCGTAGAACGCCTCCACTAGCGATGCGTAAACCGCGGCGATGAGCCCTGGAACGCCCTCGAAGACGTATCCAATGGGTGCACAGACGAGGAACATCGCTAGATTTCCCCAGTTGAGTCCCTTTACGGCCCTTTCGTTTTCTCTCTTCCCGTAGAAGCGCTCCTTTATGATGCCCGTGATCCCGTCGCCAAAGGCCATAAAGAGTGCTGCCGTGACTGCCACCCAGACGTCCAGGTTCCAGAAGATTGAGAAGAGGACGAAGTAGGAGAACGTGAAGTATACCTCGCCGTACTTACCAGGTATTTGGAACCAGCGGAACTGCTTGCCCCACGCGTGGGGCAGGTACGTCATTATGAATAGCAAGAACGACGCGGTAACAAAGATGTATGGTGTTTGGAATATGATTGGCGCTAACAGTGTCACGAGCCCGCCTGCGAAGTAGTGTATGGCCTTTCTTGCCCTGTAGTTCGAGTAGCGTTCGTAAAACCATTTCGCGATGAGGAAAACCACCAAGAGCACCCACGCAAACATGGGGATGCCTATGAGAATGTCGTGCCAGATGGGATCCATATGTAACTACTAGTTCGGGACTACTTATATCCCTTTTCTTCAAGGAGCTTCCGATACTTCATCAGGACCGCCTTTAGCATGCCAATCCTCACTTCCTCAACGTTAATAAGCGCACCCGTCTCGTATAGCTTGCCCTTTTCAGCATTTTTCCCGTAGTTTTCGACCTTTCGCTCGACGTTGGCCAGTGCCCGCGCGTACGGGTCGTCACCTGCCCCTACTGCCCGTCGTGCCCGCGCAAGGTCTTCCTTGTCCACGGCCCTCCTCACCGCCCAGGGATTTACCTTTGCTCGGGGGGTTCTATTCCCTCGCCATCCATCCCCTCCCAGTATAGCAGATTGACGAGGATCCCCCGCCATACCCTATTTTTTGGCCGCATAAGAAAGTCATGGGTCTTTTTCCCCGTGTTGTATTCGTGCACGTCGGATATTTCTTCTGCTCCCAATATCTTTGCGAGGATCCTTTCCCGCAGGCTCAACTTGTTCAGTGGCATTACCTTCTGGATCCGCCAGGCCTCCGCAGCGTAATACTTTTCCCGCTCCTTCCAATCTTCGAAACTGCTGTTGTAGCCCGCATCTACCTGTATTGTTGCCCGCTCTCTTCCGAACCCCTTTTCTGCGATTTGGATGCCGGATGATTAACTGCGTGGTGTATTTCGATGGTGATACGATTTTCTGGATCTTTACGAATGCGGGTAGCACCTTATTTCCTTCGGGGTCCACGATCCAGCCAGATATCGCGCGGGGCGGCTGTTCCTTTCCATGGATGTATCCGTCTGGCAGGAATAGTATGTGGTTCAGGTTGACGAATTTCCTTGCGCTCGGGCCTAGCTCTATGTGGTACACAGGGATCTTGTCCCGTCTTCCCTGTTTGATCATCTCGGCGATCTCGTCCCGCATCTTCTTGATCTCGCTCTTGCTGAACTTGATGTGTTTTACTTCCCGTTCGATCACCGTTTCTCCCCCTGGAGCTTAGCCAGCATTTTTCCAAGGGTCTTGTACGGTTCCTCATACTTCTGCAGGCCAAACATTATTGCTTTCCACTCTTTCTCGTCAACACGGGGCGCAACCTTTTCGTGTAACTCCATCGCCAACCGTTCTATCTCCTTGCGTTCTTCATCGCTTGGCCGATACCAGAGGGACCCTATGTTTTTTCGGTGAAGCTTTTCGATATCTTCCCATACCTTCTTGCTCCATTCTGGGTCTGCCCTTTCGCTATGTTCCCTCAATCGCGAAACGGGGTGGATGCCATGCTCTCTCAAGTACTTCTCATGCTCCTTCTTGATTCTTCTCGTACGCCAGGCTTCACGTATTTTTTGCAGGACCATCGTTACACCTCTATTCCATACCTTTCTGCGACTGCTTTCATCCGTTCGGTGTCCTCTTCACTTCCCATCTCCCGAATCACCGCTGCCTTCTTCTTGAACTGCTCTAATAGTATCTTATTTCCTGTAACCTCTGCATACTTCCCCATCATCGCTACCCAACCCTCGTCGAAAACCGCAAGCGCGTCCACCAGCTTTAGCAGCTCTCCCGTCCTTGTTTTTGGCTCGTCCTTTGTTCCGTGGTTTCGTATTCCGTCCAGTATGCGTTGAATCTCTTCGTCTGTTATGTAGAACTTCTTTATCCACTTCTCCGCCCAGATCTCCCCAACTTCCCTGTGACCTTTGTCGACCACCGCTCTCCCGATATCGTGCAACCACGCTGCCACCTCGTCAATTTTGTCTCCACCGCGCTTCTTGACGAGTTTAACGACGATCTTCGTGTGGAAGAGGACGTAGGGATCCACGAGCGCTGCGGCAAGGTTCCTCGCTCTCATAACT
>JALTCQ010000081.1 GCA_027074515.1 Microcaldota archaeon
AAAAGAGCCTTACCGATATGGCGGCTATGCTCCGGCCGGGATTTGAACCCGGGTCGCGGGCTCGAAAGGCCCGCATGCTTAACCTGGCTACACCACCGGAGCAGCCAAGACCGTGGAAGCATAGAATTTCAAGCAAGGAATGCTTTAAAGTGATGACTATCAGCACTGCTATCTCTCATCATCGCGGAGCTCAGCCGAAACCTCCGTCATCACTACAATAACGAGGGACTACATGTTTTTATCAAAGTCAGGGAGTGGAAGATCAAGGACGTTGGACTTCTTCTGCTGGGAACCAGCGCGCCTATGGTAGCGATAGTTATCACATACGGGTATTGAAGTGTATCATACTGTACCAAAGCACATGGTGGCGGATTGAACAACCACCGAATCTTTATCCTCTTTTTAGCAGATTATACCATGGTGGCTGAAATCGAGAAGCTCGTGAAGATGGCAAAAGATGAAATACACGACAGGATCGTTCGCGACACAGTTCTCGACATACTCACCAACCCGAAGATCACTTTCGCAGACGTGGAGCCAAAAATAAGAATAGAGGAGTCCCCCGCGGCACCGAAGGCGCACCACTCCTATCCCGGTGGGCTCATAGATCACACGATCGGTGTCACAATCCTCGCCAAGCACTTCACCAACGCATTCTCTGAGCTCTACGGATATTCAGTCAAGAGGGATTACGTTATCGGAGCCGCACTGCTCCACGACATCTTCAAGTACTACCAGTACGAGCACGACGAGACGACAGGTGGGTTCCGCCAGAGGGAGGACTGGTATTTACAGCACGATTTCGCACTCATTGCAGAACTGGCTCACCGCCATGCGCCGGAGTACCTGATACGGGTGTGCGCCGAGGCTCATGGGTTCAACGTCTTGGCCACGCCAGAGGGGCAAATAGTACATCTCGCCGACTCAACAGATTCGAAGTTCGCCGCAAAGATCCAGGATATCGTGTACAAGGCGTGCATAGACCTGGAGAGGGAAACGGACGGGAAGATCCTTGCAATAAAGGCATACTACGCCCTTGTGTCAAAACACTCGCTATACGAGCTAGCAAGGATAGCACAAGAGAACGGGAGCAAAGCGCTAAGAGAATTCATAAAGAAAGAATTAGGGGTTCAGTAGCGACCCCTTCCGCCGAAGGACCTGCCCCTGCCAGGGAAGTCGTAGCGCCTCGGCTGCTGGAATTCGCGGTCAGACACGTTGTTGTCCGTGTTGGCCTCGAAATCCGCCTCAACCTTCTCCATCTTACCGTACTTCCCCACGTTCAGGCGCAGGTGGCCACGGATGACGGTTGTGTAGCCGTTCTCGATGTGAACGTAATCGCCAGGGCTGACAGCGTCCGCACTCTCGTCCCAGAGGGACATGACAACGGAGCCGCTCTCGTCTCCAACGAGGTACTCCTTCAAGTGGTGCTGCGAACCATCCTTCTTGGAGGTAATTTCCTTGTCCTCCACAACATCTTCTACCTTGACCGTCACGTCCACGTTACGCATGGACGGACGGAGATCTGCAACGTTCATTTTGTACACCTCGGTACGTCGCAAGGATTGGTATGTGAGGATTTATAAAATGGTGAGCAACACGTATTTTCCTGTGAAGCTCCTGACCCTGGCCTCGGACTCCCTAGGAGTCAGATCCATGGCCGTGTACGTGGAATGCTGTGGAAGGAGAATACTCATTGATCCAAGCGCCGCTCTGGGCCCAAGACGTTACGGACTGCCGCCAACACCCGTAGAAGAGGAAGCACTGGCCTTTGCAAGCCAAAGAATCAGGGAGCTTGCCGAGAGGGCAGACACGTTAGTAGTCACTCACTACCATTGGGATCACTACGACCCGGAGCTTCTGAACGCGTTAACGGACAAGAAACTCTACGTGAAAGACCCCAAGAACGACATAAACTACTCACAGCGAAGAAGGGCTTCTCTGTTGCACAGGGATTACGTGGCGGCTGACGGAAAAGAGTTTGATGATATCTCCTTCTCGCCGGCACTACCCCACGGGCCAGAGAGGACGAGGCTAGGCTACGTAATCGCCGTGCGAGTGGGGGATCTAGTTTTCTCCTCGGACATTCAAGGGCCAGTGAGCGAGAGGGCAGCCGAGTGGATAATCAGCCAGAATCCAAAAATACTCATCATGGACGGGCCGCCCACGTACTTCCTGGGCTACAAGTTCGCCGCCGCGGATAGGGACAAGGCGGTGGAGAACCTCACGCGAATCATGGGGGAGACGGACCTCAAGACGCTCGTTCTGGACCACCACTTGACGAGGGACCTGATATACAGGGAGCGATTCCCGGTTTTTGACAAGGCAGAGGAACTTGGCGTGAGAATAACCACGTACGCGGAGCAGAGGGGATTAGAGCCCATATTCCTGGAGGCGTGGAGGAAGGACATCACGAAGGGTGTAAAAGAGGTTGGAACAGAAGTGATACGGAGGGCCTACGATGTATGAGAAGGCACGATTCACCACGCTCTGTCCAAACTGCGAGGGAGAGATCACGGACATCCGCCTGCGGATCAAAAACCCCTGTAATCACTGCCTTGGTGGAGAAATACGTGAGGGGGATTACGAGAAGCTTGTACAGAGCATATTTGAAGCACTGGAGCAAAAGGGGACATTGAAGAAATACCAAACAATACACGACGTCATCAGCAGGACGGCAGATTTCCGAAAATTCTTCAAAAAGGCCACGGGACTGAAGATCTGGAGCGCCCAGAGGACTTGGGCAAAGCGATTTTTTATAGGCAAGTCCTTCTCCATCGTAGCGCCCACGGGCATAGGGAAAACATCCTTCGGAATGGTTCTGGCACTCTATCTTGCAAAAGAGGGAGAGAAGACGTATATCCTCGTCCCAACAACGGCACTCCTGCTCCAAATAGAGGAACGACTGAAGGAGTTCGCAGAAAAGGCGTATCCCGACGCGCGCATCGTGGCGATCCACGGAAAGCTCAAGAAGAAGGAAAAAGAAGAGAGAACAGAGCAGATAAGGACGGGAAACTTTGACATACTCATCACAACCACGCAGTTCCTCACACGAAACTTCGACATGGTCAAGGACATTAAATTCGACCTCGTGTTCGTGGACGACGTGGACGCAATCTTACGCGCCTCCAAAAACATCGACAGAATTCTACAAATGCTGGGATACGACGAGGAAATCCTTGCAAAGACCTACGAGCTAATCAAAGCGAAATTCACCATCGCTTTCCGCAAAAACGACAAGGAGCTGAGCCAACGCATAGAAGAGCTCCAAAAGGCGGTGGATCAATACAAGAAAATGCACAGAACAGGGCAGCTCATCGTGTCCACGGCAACGGGCAGGGCATACGGTATTCGTGTCAAACTATTTAGGGAACTGATGGGATTCGACATAGGGAGCACACGAGCAAACCTAAGAAAGATCACAAATATATATGCCGAAGCGGAAGACCCTGTCGCGCAGACCACAGAAATTATACATAAAATGGGCAAGGGCGGACTGATCTTCGTACCAACCGACAAAGGGAAAGCATTCGCAGAGCAGATAGTGGCAAAGCTCGGAAAGAAGGGGATAAACGCGGTGCTGGCAACGGGCGACAACGTAAGCACAGTTCTCCCAGACTTCCAAGCAGGGAAGATAGATGCCCTAGTCGGCATGGCAGCTTACTACGGAGCGATCGTCCGCGGAATCGACCTGCCCGAGACCGTGCGCTACGCGATATTCACGGGGGTTCCCAAGTTCAAGTTCAACCTCCGCTTCGAGGGTGCGCCAGAAGGAAGAATAGCGTATCTGCTCGACGTGGTTGCGGACCACATAGACGACGAAAAGGAAGCATCGGAGCTCAGACGCTTAGCAAATCGCGTCAGGCGGATGAGAAGGGCAGAAGAGGTAGAAAAAGCTCGGCAAATACTTGCAGAGTACTTTTCAGACCGCGCATTCCTGGAACGGGTCAAGGAAAGCGATGAAGTGGCAATCGTAGAGGAAAATGGAGAAATAAAGATCCTCATAGCCGATGCAAAGACATACATCCAGGCATCGGGTAGAACGTCGCGTATGTTCGCCGGCGGGGTCACAGAGGGTGCGTCCTTTGTTCTGGTAGACGATAAGCGCGTATTCAAGCAGTTAGAACGATATCTGCGCTACGTGCTGGACGAGGAGTTTGTTCCGCTAGAAGATGTGGACTTGAAAGACTTGAAGAAGCGCGTAGACGAGAGTAGAGCAAGGATCGGGAAGGCAAAGGACTACGACCCCGTAAAAACCGTTCTGTTCGTCGTGGAGTCACCGAACAAGGCGAGGACCATAGCAAACTTCTTTGGAAAGCCATCAGTGTACAGGATCGGGAGCATACAGGGCTACGAGGTGACCACGGGCAAGTATATTCTCAATGTCGTGGCGACGCGGGGCCACATGTTCGATCTGGTGACGGATAGGGGCATACACGGGGTGGAGAAGAAGGGCGACTGGTTTGTTCCAGTCTACACGACGATAAAGTACTGTCGGCGCTGCGGAGTGCAGACCGTGGAGAACGTATGCCCCGTATGCGGTAGCAGCGAGTACCTGGAGGACGCGCAGTGGAGGGTGAATGCCTTACGCGTTTTTGCACTAGAAAGTGACTACGCAATAATTGGTACCGACCCGGACCGCGAGGGAGAGAAGATAGCGTGGGACACGGCGCTGGCAATAAGCCCCTACGTGCCGACCCTCGTGCGTGCGGAGTTCCACGAGGTGACGAGAAGTGCGATTCTCCGCGCCCTGGAGGAGACGAGGGAGATAGATGAGCACCTCGTGGAAGCGCAGATCGTTAGAAGAGTAGAGGACAGGTGGATTGGATTTGAGCTCTCCAACAAGCTACAAGAAGCCTTCGGGAACAAGACACTCTCCGCGGGCCGCGTCCAGACCCCTGTCCTCGGTTGGATCATAAAGAGGAATGAGGAGCACAAGAAGAGCGTCGCAGTGTTCCTGAGCGTCCGAGCAGGCAACCAAGAAGTGGTGTTTGAGACGCCGCACCATACCGTTCGAGAGGCAGAAAAGGCTGTGACTGGAAAGAAGTTGCAGATCCAAGTATTGAAGCGCTGGACGGAAGAGATAAACCCGACGCCACCATTCTCCACGGACACCATGCTCAGGGAAGCCACAACGAAGATGAGACTGGGCGCGAAGGAAGTCATGGCACTGGCGCAGGACCTGTTCGAAGCGGGTCTCATCACGTACCACAGAACGGACACCACGCGCGTATCTCCGGCGGGAATGGCGGTTGCAAGGGAGTACATACGGGACAAGTTCGGAGAGGAAAGGTACAAGGGCCGTAGCTGGGGAGAAGGTGGGGCCCACGAGTGTATAAGACCCACGAAGCCCATGGACACGGAAACGCTCATACGCCTGCTTAGGGAAGGAGAATTAAACATCCAAGGGCTCACGAAGAAGCACTTGCACCTCTACTCCATCATATTCTCTCGGTTCATGGCGTCACAGATGATTCCGGCACAGGTGGAGAAATCCGAAGTCGAATACGAGATCGCAGAGCTGAAAACGAAGGAAGAGCACATCGTCAACGTTTTAGAACCTGGTTGGTTCTTGGTAAGGCCCGTGCAGATCGCAGAGATAAAAGATGGGGAATATGAGCCAGATCGTGTCAAGGCGTTCAAGATGGCGAAGGTTCCGCTCTACTCGCAGGCAGACATCGTCGCACTCATGCGTGAGAGGGGAATCGGCAGGCCAAGCACCTACGCCACGATCATACAGAAGCTCCTGAACCGCAAGTACGTGATGGAGTCCAAGACGAAGGGGAAGCTGTACCCCACACCCCTTGGCGTAAAGGTCTATCAGTTCTTGGAGGAACGCTACGGCCAGTTCGTCTCAGAGGAGAGAACGCAGAGACTGGAGAAAACGCTAGACAAGATAGCATCGGGGGAGATGAACTACCAGGATGCCATACGGGAAGATTACAAGGAAATACTGGCGATACGGGGAGAAACGTGAGAAATCCGGAATTTGAGAGGATGCGCAAGGAAATTTGGACAATGATGGTAGAGCATCCCTTGCAGGACAGCTACGAGGCGGTGATCCGCGGAGAGAAAAGCTGGAAGGGGTACCACGAAGATCTATTGCAATACTTAAAGAAAGAGGAAGGAGAACCAGCATACTTCGCAATGGAGCATGTTCTAGAAGCGCTACGCAAGAACCACGACAGCGTAGGCACAAAGGAGTTCTGGGAAACGGTGGATCGAATAACAACGTATTATCCAGTGGGCGATACGATGGTCGGACCAGAATACTTGGCAAGAATTCACAAGGAAGCAACTCGATTAGCAAAGCAGCGAAGGGATCTAAGAAAAATGCCTGAATTCTGGAGAGCGCTCGCGGGGACTTCCGTGGTGGACATCTTGCCCCCAGAAACGGTCGCAGACACTGCAAGGCTACTAAGAGAAACTGCAAGAACGAGCGACGTGATGAAAAACGAGGCGCTGCGCAGGGCATTGTTAGACTTCGCAGAAGAGCTCAAGGAACACATTAAATTCACAAGGGAACACAAGAACATGCAGAAAACTAAGATGGCGGAAATCTGGGCGGCAGAGGAGAATTTAGAGATCGCCGCAAGGCTTCTGAAAAAACTGGGAAACAAACGCCCATAGTTTTTTAACACCAGCCCATAACTCTATATTCAGCGATCAGAGGTGATAGCATGACGAAGCGTTGCACGACCTGCGGAAGAGAAACGTCCAAGTACGTCACGTTCAAGTGCCCCGTGTGCGGGGAGGAGATAGTTCGCTGCGAAACCTGCCGTGCAAAGGGCAACACGTGGGTCTGCCCGAGCTGCGGCTTCGAGGGACCATGAGGTGGTTAAATGGGTAGAGTTCTCGC
>JALTCQ010000082.1 GCA_027074515.1 Microcaldota archaeon
GCCATGGTGGGTGCGCGACGTGGCCCAATTCATAGCAGACGTTAAAAAGACAAGCGTGGATAATGTGTTACAGAGAACGTGGCAGAATGCCAGGAGGCTTTTCCGTGTCTGAAGTCCTTCTCTGGCTTGTTATCGCGTTCATCATTGGAAACATCGTTGTTGACATTTACGAAAGATATAGGAGGCGAACGAAATGAGAATAGGCATATACGGAGCAGGAAGAGAGGTTGGAAGAAGCGCAATCCTGCTAGAGAGCGGAAAATCGAGGGTACTCTTGGACTATGGCGTCAAGGTGACAGAGGACGCACCAGAGTATCCCTTGCAGTTCGAGGGACTCATAGATGGCATGATTGTGTCCCATGCGCACCTAGACCACACGGGCTACGTTCCGCACTACTTCACGGAGTCTGAGACCAACGTCTTCATGACTCCACCCACCCACGACCTCTCCTGGCTGCTCTGGAAGGATATGATCAAGGTAGCCAAGAGAAAGCAGATTGAGCCGGCGTACAACATGGATGCAGTTCGTACGGCCAGCCAGTACGTTGTCCGCACGGACTACTACGAGGCCACGCCCATAACGTCCGAGATAAGCTTTGAGTTCTTCGACGCGGGCCATATACCTGGCTCCGCCCTTACAAAGCTCTACACGAAGGAGGGCACAGTACTGTATACTGGTGACGTCAAGGTCTACGGAACGCACATCCAGAGGGGCGCAGATCTGACCGGAATTGACGCCGACGTGCTCATTATGGAGTCTACGTACGCCGATAAGGACCACCCCGACCGCAAGATGCTGGAGCAGAAGTTCGTGGAGTCTGTGAAGGAGACTCTGGACAACGGCGGTTTCGTCATCCTTCCTGTCTTCGCGGTGGGCCGTGCGCAGGAGATCGTGGACATTCTTGTCTCCCACGGCATAGAGAACATCTTCTTTGACGGTATGGCCAGGGACGCCACGAAGATTATCCTGCGCCACCCGGACTATGTGACCAACGCGCGCAAGCTCAAGAACGTCATGCGCAAGGTGCACTGGATTAAGACGCAGAAGGACAGGGAACGCGCTGTCCAAGAGCCCGCGGTCATCGTGACCACGGCGGGCATGATGCAGGGCGGTCCTGTGATCTACTACACCACTGCGCTCAAGGACGACCCCAAGAGCAAGATCATCTTCACGGGCTACCTCGTGGAGGACACTCCTGGCCGCAGGGTCCTTGAAGAGGGTGTTTTCGAGGCGGACGGCTACGAGTTCAAGCTGCAGATGGACGTGGAGCGCTACGACTTCTCGGCGCACGCTGGAAGGGACGAGCTCTTCAAGCTTGTCAAGAACGTGAATCCACAGTACGTTGTTGCGGTGCACGGAGATGAGGACAACACGATCCGCCTTGCAGAGGACCTGAAGGAAGAGTTCGGAATAAAGACCTTCGCACCAAAGCTCGGGGAGCGCATAGACATCCAGCTCTAAGCTCCCCAAAATTCAGGCGATGATGAGGCCGTCCCAGACTGACGGTTGATGACAGGTGGTAACTGCTGAGCCCTAATACATTCCGTCTCTTTCCGCTTTCTTCTTGAGCTCGTTGATCATCGCCTTGAACTCGTCTACGAACTCGGCCATTGCATTTTCGACCATGGTAACTGCCTCGTGGAGTTCCTTAACCTCTTTCTCGTCCACGTGGAACTCGTCAGGCGTGTCGTTGTCTATGTTTGCCTGAGCCTCACCGTATAATATGTCTACTTGGTATGCTAGCCCGTAGACGTCTAGCATGATCTCGTCTGCCTTGAAAGCGAGGAGCGCTAGCTTTTTTCTGTCGTCCGTGGGCAGATATGGGCCATACTTGTCCAGGTAAAACTTTACCGTGTCGTAGATGTTTGTGAAGTAGTTCTTTATCCCCTTGACCTCGTAGTGTAAGTCGTATAAGTAATGGGAGAGAAGCTCGTCGGAGGTAGGCTTTTGGGGCATTTCGGCCACGTTTTGCTGCTCATTCTCCGTCTTTTTCTTAGGCATATTTGTTTTTACCACTCCATCATTTTAAAACAGAAGATGCCAGATTGTATATCATGGAGGAAGCTCTTGGTCGTTTAAAAGACTCCCTCAACCGCCTCCAAAAGGGCATTTTCTACCTTAACACTTACCTGCGCGAGAGTTATGAGATGGCTCCGGCCCTGGAAGCACTTTCTCAGGCGTATGAAGATTTCCTTCGCGTGATCGAAGAGTATCCCGACCTGAACGAGGTTGCAGAGGAATTCGTCAAGGAGAACGATCTGCTCCCCACCTTCAAGGAGATGAAGGCCCGGTATGATGGCATTCGCTCCCTCCTGCGCAAGTACGAATCGATGATCGAAGAGGTGGATGCTCATTTGGAGCGTTACCGCACCTACCGTTACTATCTCTTCAAGGAAGACGACGCTGTGGCGCGCTTTGCAGACGTTGTGTTCTCCAATCGCAGCGAAGTTGTCGTCCGTCCACTCCTACTTGGCGAGAAGGGTATATCCGAGGCGCTCCGGAAGCTGGGGGGCAAGCAGGTCAGCAAGGTGGCATACCAGTTCTCTGGCGACCGTGCTGCCGACGTGGCCGACCTGTTTCTCCGCGAGTTCCCATCTGCTGGGTTCGTTATGGAAGCGGGCGATGTGCGGTTCACGTGGAAGCCGGACGTCGGCGTGGTCCGACTGGATCTTCCTAAGGACGTCATACACGAGTACGACGAGCATGCGAGGCGCCTGGACGCCACGGTCCTGGCAGTTTGACGTCATTTGACGCAGAGTTTTTTCGTCAAACGTCTATTTTTTTATACTTCTCCACTCAATTACACACATGGACAAACTGTCCCTCATCATCGCCGGAGAGATCGCCCTTTCCAAGGATCCAGGCCTCTCCATGCGCAAGTGGCGGGAGCTTTTCGGAGTTTCTCAGGCAGAACTCGCCCAGGCCCTTGGCGTTTCTCCATCCACGATCTCTGACTACGAGAGTGGCAGGAGGAAGAGCCCTGGTATTGGTGTGGTTCGCCGCCTCGTGAACGCGCTTATCGAGCTGGACAAGCAACGCGGCGGTAAGATTGTTAAACAATTAGAACGCCAAGTGCTCCAGGGCTACGAGCACGGGCCCTTCGAGAACCACGACTTCTACTCCGCCCTCAGCGCTTCGGATTTCATCCAGCGCATCAACGGGAGCGTTATAACGCACGACGAGCTCGTGGCAACGACAAAAATATTCGGTTATACTCTCATCGACTCCATAAAGACCATTACAGACGTTAACGTCCACGACTACATGAAGCTCTTTGGTTCCACACCCCAGCGCGCCTTCATATTCACTGGTGTTACTACGGGCCGATCGCCTATGATCGCGCTGAAGGTGGGTCGCTTCTGCGTAGATATGGTCCCCGCCATGGTGGTTCTCCAAGGTATCAGCACGCCAGATATTGTTGCACAAAAGATAGCAGAAAAAGAAGGGGTTTTAATGGTTACCACCGAGCTGGAGCCAAAGGAGATCGTGTCACGGCTGCTGGAGTTCGAGTAATGCCCTCGCCTGCGCCAGAATCTTCGTGTGGTCAAACCCTATATTCTCTGGCAGTGTATCTAGTGGGAACCACCGGTACTCCGAGGCCTCTTTGTTCAGGTGGATGTCTGTGCTCTTCGGCCTGACGATGAACGCCACGCTTATGAGCCCCCGCGGATCCCTGTCCGGGTCTGAAAGCACACCCACGAGTTTTTCCACTTCTACGTATTCCCAACTCTTCTTTCATCTCCCTGACTGCTGCCCCCTCTACGGTTTCATTTCTTCCCACGTGGCCTCCCGGAAGCACCCAGTACCCGTTAAACGGCTCGTGCGCCCTCTTCAGGAGCAAAACCCTATCGCCGTTAAGAACAACGCAGTCCACAGCCACTTCTCTACCCATTTACACACCTCCAGGGGAGAATTCGTTCCTCTTTAATTTTGAAGTTCGTAATATTTATTGCTAACCGCGTCCGCCTACTTTTAAAACCATTTCTCCGCTCCCATTCTACTGCTCTGTTGTCAAACGGCTGCTCCGGTGGTGCAACCCAACCGCTACATCGGTTGACGCTGCCGCGAGGCCGGTTGCAAGCAACCGACCGCACAATGGGTCACCGTAGGTGGCCCGCAGGGGTACAGGGGCGGCAGCCCCTGTTGTCACGCCAGCCGGGATACGGCTGCTCCGGTGGTGTAGCCAGGCCAAGCATGCGGGCCTCTCGAGCCCGCGACCCGGGTTCAAATCCCGGCCGGAGCACTCCATTTCATTGGAGCTCGATCTCGTATCTGGGGGTCTTCGACCCCCAATACTCAGTGCCGGCCGATGCGGCAGCTGTTAAAAAAATTGTTCGCTTTCTACTACTGTCAAATGATTCTTATTTGGTTTAAGGCCTGCTGAGCGAAGCGAACGCAGGACGCGCTCGGCCAGAGCAGCTGGCCTTCGAATCCCGGCCGGCGCATAACCGCCATATCGGTTAACGCTAGCGCGGGTGCGACACTGTCGGTCGCACGCACAATGGGGGCGTAATTGCCTGCCGTACACAGGTGGTGGCCGATACGCGGCCAGCGGGCCGCAGGTCCGATCCACGATCGGACGCACATTTTCCTTATTTTATGCCTTCCTGTTGATACTACCGGCGGGTTTTAATTTTCCTCTGCGCATATTTGTATGATGATCGATCCGCCGAGGCCTTCGGAATCCCCTTACGCGTACCTGGAGCGGATCCGCAGGCAGATGGGGACGGATTACGTGTACATCATCCAGGGCAGCGATATAGTTTCTGCACCGCGTGGAAGGGTGAATTTGGACGTTGCCCAGCGAGTTCTGAATACTGCCGCCCGCCTTGCAGCGTCGCTTCCCGAGGACCTTAACGCGGTGGTCGCGGAGCCCGCTGCTGGCGATGGGAAGATCCATATCTACAGAATTTCCGGCCGCAGCTTCGTTGTTGCGTATGTTCCCAAGGAATCCGAGGAGAACGCGGTCATGCGCTTCGAGGAACTCGTGGTTTGATTTATATACTTCTTTTTCTTTCTACACACATGCGCGTGCGAGTGATTCAGTCCGCAGATGCAGACTGGGACCTGTCAGATAGGATTCGTGAGGCGTTGACTGGCAAGATCACACCGCTTGAGTTGGACTTCGTGACCGTGAAGCGATTCTATCAGGCTGTGAATGTGCTGGACCGTACGGCGGACGTTAACATCGTGCTCCTTTTCCCGCGCAAGGAGGAGGCTGCTATTGCCGCCACAGTTATTGATCGCCTCCAGTCTGCCGGCGCGAAGGTTATCTTATACTTTGCCGACGAGCTGGGTACTTACGAAGACGATATTTTGGAAATGGTGCGGTCCGCCGTCGGGCTTTAATCTGGGCTATTCGCTCTTTCTTTTCTTCCCTGCGAATCATTTCGGCCAATGTGTCATGAACGTGGTTAAACAGCGTTGCGATCGTTGCAGGCGTTTCAGGCGTTCGAGATCCCTTGAAGTATCGCTTGAATGCAAACCTTGCCCCCTTTGAGTATTTGTCCCTGCTTAACCACTCTGCGCGCTCCAATAGCTCTTGCCCTTTCTCGGGATGGATCCTTGAATATATATCTTTCTTTATCTCATCCCAGTTCGCCTTCAGCCACTTTCCCGTTTCTGTTTGCTTTGCTGAGAGCTCTGCGAGGTGTACAAGCCTTGCGTTCCGTATGTACCGCTTTGCGGCGCCGTACTTGCCCAGCTCTAACAGTTTGAAGTACTCTTGCATATCTTCAATGCCCATAAGCGCCCAGAACCGCTTTCTATTCTTGCCCAATTCTTGCTCCGCTACGCGCACGAGCTGATCAACGGCGGGCCTCGGCTTGAGATCCCTGCGCATCTGCAGCCGTATCTTTCTGATTCTTCGTAAATTCTCGCCTTTCATTGCTTCACCGCCTTGTCCAGGCGGGTCGCGTGCTCGCGCATCTTCTTTATCAGCGAGCTAGTGTCTCTCTCGATCTCTGCAAGAACGTCTGAGAGCCTGTCAGCGCGAAGTCCGTATCTGGACCCCTTTTTCTTCACGATGATGCCCGCGTTAAGAAATCGGGAGAGGTACGTGGTGTACAGCTGGGAGAGGCCGAGGGATACGCCTTCGCTCTGCAACCAGTGGTATAAATCGTCTACCTTTATCGCCCCGTTCTTTATCGTTATCTGTCTGCCCGCTATGACTATTGTATCTTCCCTTTTCCCAGCAATCTGGTCGAAGATTTGAAGGAGCTTTATGACCACGTCTGGCTTCCCCTTCTTCGGTATGAGGTCAAGGGACTGGGCCACAAAGGTCGCGAGAACGTCTTTGCTGTTGATACCCTCTGGAACTGGCGGCACATCAACCAGGGTGATCTTTCTTACCGCCATACTCCAAAAATGTTTTGGAAGAATAAAAAGGTTTTCACACCATTATTTTTATACTGGGGCTACTTGGTTTATACGTGCTGGCTCAAGTTCGCCCATCCGCAGAAAAGGCCGTTAAGAGGCGCTTGATGGAGATATTTCCATCTTTTAAGAACGAAATTCAGCGTCTCCGAATAAGGTATGGCTTCGAGCTGGAACCTCTTCGAAGGCAAGACCCGAAAATGTACGCCTCCGTTAGGGATGCCCTCTTACATTCGAAACGCAAGGATTGGATAACTCTAATGAAAGCGGTTGAGGATTACTCATTTCAAAAGGGAGGCCACTACGACTTTGGCAACACGATATATACTCGATTTGTACACTCCTACGAGAGCAACCCCAAGTTCCATAGCGGGTACGTTCACGAGGCTACCCACTATTTGACAGAACTGCTCTTACGAGAAGCGTTTGGGCGTGCAATCCATGTGAAGGGCCATAAGCGGTAC
>JALTCQ010000083.1 GCA_027074515.1 Microcaldota archaeon
GGCGAGCTCTTTCAGATCCCCCTTTGCCCAGACGTCTGCAATGTCCCTGTGCTCTATTTTGACCTTTTCCCTGCCGAGAACAGTTTTGTATACGTTTTCCAGGTCCAGCTTGAATGTGTTGATGGCGCCCACGGCTGCCATGAACTGAATGATCTGAAAGACGTCCACGTGTGCTCTTCCCGTGATCTCCACAGTTGTATTGCCGCCACCCGCCTTTCTGATCCTCGGTTCGCTGCCGTCCCGTCCCCACGGTAGTTTCATTCCGAGCACGTGCGCCCTTTCCTTCAGGTAAGGCAGGTCGAAGGCGTCTCCGTTGTACGTAAGTATGATGTCGGGATCATTTTCCTTTATCAGTCGCGTTAGCTCGGATATGAGTTGCTCTTCCGTCTCCACTGTCTTAACGAAGGGAGCATCGATCTTTTTTGTTGTTATAACCACCTTGTTACCGTCGGAATCCACGTAGGAAGCCATTATGATCTCGTCTTTCTTTGGATCTGGCATCCTGTCCTTTGCGTACATCTCCAGGTCGAATGCTGCTACTTTTACCGGGATCTCGCCTTCTACGGGGGTTATTTTCCGAATCCACCCGTTTTCTTCTTCTACTTCCACGACACCCATGGGCACAATGCTCTTCTCGTAGAGATATTTTCGTTCCGCGGGGATATCGTGCTCTCTACACTCCATACCCTTTTCTTCTAGAATTTCTTTGAGCCGCGGGATGTACTTCTGGTGCTTTACCCGCACGAGCAATACTTCTTTCTCCTCCCATCGTACATATCTCTTTACTCGCTCCAGGCTTGTCACACCCTCCTGTTCCTTCAGCACACTCTCCGCCGCGTCGAGATCGTCTCCGAGCACGTAGAAGTATGGTGTGTATTTTTCCTTGACCATCTGTGTGCCGTTTTCCGTCCGCAAGAAGAGCCGTATGATCGTTTCCTCGCGATTTGATAGGTCGTGGTCAACGTCGATTATTACACCGCGCATCGGTAACAGTTTGACGCTACCTATATTAAGAAATGCACCCTTTTTCTACCGTGGGCTCGGCAAATTCGCAGGTTTTGATGCGCCTCATTCACGACGTCAAGACCCTGGATAGCAATCTCCGCGTGGTTGCCCAGCAGCTAAACCAGATAAAGCGTAACGAGCGGATTTTGGCGCGTAACCTCATTGCCCTGAACAAGAAGATCAACGAGCTTCGCGAGTCTTCTGGCAATGGCGGTGTGGATCCCACGAAGCTTCAGGAGATGGAAGACCGACTCGTGCGCATGCGCGAGGATATCATGAAGATCCAGGAGGACGTAGAGTATCTTAAACAACAGTTGCAGCGCACTCTGACGTCCGAGGACGTTGCCGAGCTGAAATACATCGTTGAGACAATAAACCCCCTTGAGTTCGTCACGTATAGGCAAGTGGGGGAGCTCGTCGAGAAGAAACTCCGCGATCTGGGCATCATAAAGTGATGTTCGAAGCGAGGGGGCGGAGGATTGCGCGGTATGGCCTCTTCGTGACGATTCTTATCCCTACTTCCTCGTCCGAGACCGTCCTTATGTGTGCCTCGGCCAGATCCACCAACGTCTTGGCTATATCTGCTTCTGATGGGGAGTCCACAGCGAATCCAACACCATACTCTTTTAGCTCCGTTATCGTTCGGACGAGGGCGTTCTGGATGGGCGTATCTACGCGAGGGAGTATTTTGTCGCCTCCGTCTATGATGAGCATTGTGCGCAACCTCTTGCTCTTCCCCCTGTTTTCCAGGAACTTTTGCAGGCCGGCCAGGAGGGACTGAACCGCTGTCTTAGCGTGCACCTCGTCTGGCACGTGTATGACTGTCGCGTGTCCAATGTCCCCCGCCTCCAAGAGTGGGGTGACGTCGTTTTTGCCGTAGTATTTACCGTACGCCTTTTCCTCGTGGGAGCAAATCCGTAGCGCTTGAAGGGCATGGTATTTCATCTTTCCCTCTTGCGTGAGAAGCTCCCCGATCCTTTCGGCGCCGCCGCCCCTTGAATGAATTGCCGCCACGATTGCTTGGAACGATTTCAGCTCATGGGACACCCCCAGAGTGTCTGCAAATGCCTTCTCGTCCACCACGTTCAGGTCCACGTGGAAGTCCTCTCCGACGCTCCATTTTGCCGTTGGGAATCCCATGGGGCTTATCCCCATTTTGGCCACTCCGCTGCTCGGCGCGGGCTCGTTCATCTTCGCGTACCTTTCAGGATGCTGCGTGAGTATGATCGTAGGGATCCCCGTGAGCATGGCGTTCTCCGCTATGATTGCGAGCATTCTCTTCCTAGCCTTCTCGTGTTCTCCGAGCACGATGGTACGCGCGAACTCGAATATGCTTTCCTTCTCCACGTCTCCGTTCTTGTTCGTTCCCA
Source organism: Microcaldota archaeon (assembly GCA_027074515.1). Lineage (GTDB taxonomy): Archaea > Iainarchaeota > Iainarchaeia > JAADDC01 > JAADDC01 > SZUA-1452. The sequence continues at coordinate 2,376 of JALTCQ010000083.1, forward strand.
CTGGCAATACCTTTGCGAACTCTGCCGTGGACGTGAGCCCCCCTGGGTGCCCCATCAGGTTCGGAATTACTATTGGCTCGGCAAGAAGGAGCGCGGCTACGCGGGCTGGCACGTCGCGGATGTGCGTGACGGTTATGCCCATGGCCACAGCTACCTTTCTCAGTAGCGTGGAATCGGCGTATAATGCGTTTCCCAAGCGTGAAAGCGTGTCTGCAAGTTCGGATTTTTGTAGTCCGATGTACTTCGGCCCCTCTTGGATGAGAAGGAAGCGATACGTGTCCCCTTCCCTCCTCTTTATGATTGCCGTTGTTTTTTCCTTCAATCCGTTCATGAGGGTCTGCACGTCGCCGTCCACGAGGAATGCGCGGTACATGATGACTACCAGGCCTCGCGGATTGCCCCCGTCATCCTTGTCCACGACTACCGTGAATATGTCGCGGTCCGGGTTCTGATAGAGCGAAATGTCGTAGATCTCGTATTTACCACTTATCAGTGGTTTCCACGGGCCGTATGGTAGCCGTAGAATGTCCATCTTATTAAAAGGAGGGCGACCTCTTAATAACATGCCCTCTGATGAGGAACTTGCCAACGCCATTGCCGAGATGCGTAAGCAGGGCCTCTCGGACGACGAGATCCGTGAGACACTCTCGGACATGGGTGTTTCGGACGATGTGATTGCCAAGCTTCTCGGAGGCTCAGTGCCTGCTGTGGCTTCATCTTCTGCATCTACGGACGAGCTCATCCCCGAACAATCTGTGCAGCAATCTTCTGAACCCGCACAGCAACCAAAGGCTTCTTCTGACGACAATTTGTTCTCAAATCTTTCATCTGGGTCAACTGACGTCGTTTCTGGTCTGCTATCTGGTGAATCTGAGGAGGTATCCTCTCAGACAGATAGCACATCTCCCACTACCGAAGAGGCGCCCCACGTGGCTCCGATATCTTCCGAGCCGAAGCCGCTTTCACCCCCTCCCGTTTCCGTGCCCACTTCCGTTTCCGATGAGTCTGTTTCGAACAAAGCACCTGCTCCTGCACCTGCCTCTTTCACCTCCGACGACCTTGCGGAGATCAAAGAGATGATCCGGGAGTTAAAGAAGGAGCTAAAGGATCAGCGCGCCATGCTTTCAGCCCTTCAGAAGATCTTGCAGGAAATTCTTGACACGGACCGCACCCTTGTCGTGGGGCTCTACGAGAAGGCAAAGAAGTAATCAATCGCCCTCTGCCCCTTTTCCCTTTCCATAGACCTTTTCGATCTTCTTTCTGATTTCTGCTAGCTTCTTCTGGAGCGCCTCGATCTCCGCCGGGTCCTTTGCGACTTTTATCCTCTGCTCTATGGCAGCCGCCTCGGACATCAGCTGGTAGAGTTCGGCGATGTTTGCCTTCTTGTTGGGGAGCATGGGGCCCCAGGGTGTCATGATCCACGTTAGTGGCACGTCAGCGTCCCAGAGCGTTTTCTTGTGGAGATCCCCAAGCGCGTCCGCCGCGTACTGTATGCCCGTTCCGAGCCTTAGCGCCTTCATCGCCGTTTCAGTGGCACCTTCTATCTGTGCCTTCCAGAAGTCCCAGCCAGGGTAGCCACCTGCTTCCGGAACGGGCACATCTCCCCATTCTTTCTTCGGTTTTGGCTTGCTTGGTGGTGCTCCCGCTATTGCTAGGGCGCCCCCGAATGCGAGAAGAATTGCAAGCCAGGGCTGACCCACTGCGACGAGTATGAGCACGAGGAGGACGATTATGGCGATTGCGGTTTCCATTCCCATTATCTATAGCCTCCCGGCGGGTTCCCGCCACCGTACATGGCCATGAGGTATGGGAGCATCTCCGGTGGGATCTCATCATCCTTCTTCTTTCTCTCTCCGATGGCTCCTGTTATGACCATTGTGAGCATGGCAAGAGCAAGGCCCAGCGCGCCCCATGTTGCCGGTTCTGGCACCAGGACTTTCATCAACCATATCACGCCCGTGCTGAGCAAGAATGGTATGAAGTAATCCCGTGACATGAAGAACGCGATGATCTCTGCTATCAAGACGATGATTAGGCCGTTCTCGCCCTGGAGCATGCCGTACATCGCGAGTATGTAGAGGAACGTTATCACCACGGGCTCCATTGCATCACCTACTTCTTATTGTTTTGTTGCGTGCCTGGCATGTATCCGTAGTAGGGATACGGGTAGTATCCAGGCGGAGGGGTAACGGGGATCGTTATCATGGGTTTGGCATCCTTTAGGGCATCGAGCAGCGGATCCTTCTTTGGCCCACTCGTGTCCAGGCCTGCGAAGAACTTCGGGCCAACCACCGCCAGTATTATTATGCCCAGGACGAGCCACACTGCTTCAGGGTGCTTGAAGAAGACGATGTATGCTAGAACGAGCGCGTAGAGGATTGCAAGGCGAGGGGATCCCAGGTTCTTCCTTGCCCAGTTCAGTATCCAGACGAAGAAAACCATGGTGAGTGCCAGGCGCAAATCGTCGGCCATTGCTGCCCACGCCGCCGCCACTGCTGAGTAGATGTATAGGAGCGTGACTATGACTATGATGGCCCCGATCTCCTTGCCGTGTTTTATTGCGCCCATTCTTCTCCCTCATAACACTAACGTCTTCCTCCCCTAAATAGGTTTCCAAAGGTGATGTACGTCCAGCCGAGGGTAGAGAGTATCCCCATGGCCAGGAGCGAGTAGATCCACCAGATGGCGGAGAACGTCCAGAAATGCTTCCATACGAGGAGGTAGAAGAAGATTCCGGTGATTCCGAGGGTCAACATGCCGTCTCCGAAGAAGTTCCGCACGAAGTTGTATATGGCGAGGGTGATCAGGAGCATAAAGACGTATTTGAACTCCGGCCGCCAGCCGATCAGTATGTATGGCAGGAGTATGAGCACGAGGAAGAGTCCCAGCCAGCCCGCGAATCCTTGTCCCTTCATCGACCCCACCTCGGTCCGTATGGCGTTCTTACATATTGTTCTTCCGCTGCTGCAGCTTGTTGAGCAAATTCTTCGCTAGCCTTCATGCTCAACGCTCTTGCACTGTCGTACTGGAAGTATATATCCTGCATGGCGCTCAGCCCCGGGAAGAGGAGCAACAAGCCCAGCCCAATCACGAGCCAGAACAGGCTCTGCGCGTAGAAAAGGAGGTAGTAAAGAACGCCTGTCATTATAAGGATCGCCAGGAGCCTGTTCTTGACGTTGGACTGTATCCAGTAGAAGACGAATATGATTCCAAAGAGCTTCAGCGCGAGGCTAGCGTCTCCTATGAACGACACGCAACTATATGGGCTTTGACTATATAATCCTTTCTTCCCCTGGTAGCGCCACGAACACGCGTTCTTGCCCGTTCTCGTCCACGATTCTTATGGCCGTGAGTGCTGGTAGTTCACACGTTTTTGGGCCCCTGCACACCGGAGCGTCGTTCAAGTATGCTACTTCCCCCTTTCTCAGTGTGATCCTTGCGGGTAGAGGAGTGATGCTTATGTTCTTGTCCGCGTCCCCGGGAACGGTGGCCATTACCCTCGTTACCGCGGGCCATCTTTCTGCAAACACGTAGTAGCTTCCGTCGGGAGCTGCGAACTCCGTGCTGCCCGCGTGCGCAACGTGTATCACGATCCCGTCCCTGTCAGTTACCACAATTTCATCCCCATCCGTCTTTATTCGCATTTCCTCCACGTCTACGGCTCTATTTAGCTGAATTATTGTATTATTGTCGCATACGTGGTCGTAACTACGCATATACCCCTCGCGCCAGGCGTACACGTCCACGCAGCGTTTCGCGGCGCCCACGTAGCAGTTTCCGTCCTTGCAGTTTCTGGCAATTCCTCTCGCCGAGATCCACGCTCCTTCTGGTTTTTCCGTCTCTGCATCTCTGACGTACACGTCTATGTGCTTGCAGTTCTCTTGTTCCTGCCTTACGCTGATTTTTGTATCCTTCCTCAGTGTTACGTTGCCTTCCTTTGTTACGCACCCATTTTTGTCCAGGGCGGCGAAGCGATATACCCCCTCTGGCAGCTGTATTGCCTTGTTGCAATCAAATCTGTCCACCAGCGGCGCGCCGATGGGCGCAATGATCACGCTATCACAGCCCGTGAATGTTAGAGTTCTCTTTATCTTCGTTGGATCCCGTGGCAGTATCACCTTGCGCCCGTTCGTTATCGCCCTTATTGTGACGGATATGTGGTCTTTCGCGGAAAACGTTGCCGAGCTAGCCGATGCGGGTATTGTTGCTTTCCCCCTTGCACGAATCACGCGTTCCGTTCCGTTCACTACGTATCTCACGTTTGCGTCCAGCGGTGTTCCGTTCTCGTCGAGGACAAGTACGGTTACATTCTGCTCGGGAGCCACGTGGACCTCTGACCGCACGGGATTGCTTGCCCTTTGCCCCCCGCCATGGTATACAACCGCCACGACCGCCAGCACTGTCAAGATAATGATGAGCCACTGTCGTGCACGCATGGTATTATTT
>JALTCQ010000084.1 GCA_027074515.1 Microcaldota archaeon
GGACAGGAAGGCGGCGAAGGGAGATCACACCCATTCGCTCCAGATCGTTGATGTAGTTACGGAACGCGCGCATTGTTATCTTCTCTGTTCTGGCCACGTACTCCTTGTAGAGCTCAGAAACGGTTAGCTCGCCCTTTTCGCGGAGTATATCAACGATGGGGCGATACTTCGGGTCCAATAGCGAGGTTTTAGCACCGTCCACTTGGCCCTCAACAGCCTGCGCATGGGCAAGGGTTATTTTGTCTGCTCCCTGACGCTCCGCAAGTATGGCCGCCTCGCGGAGGCAGGAGATGGCAGCGCGGGCGTCGCCACCCCGCTTCCAGCCGATGGCCGCACACATGCCAAGGACGTTGTCGTCGTAGCTGCCCTCTGCTAGCGCGATCTTGGCCCTCTCGCGGAGGATGTCCTTGAGCTGGGGGACAGTATACTTGTCAAAAACGATCTTGCGGGAGAATAAGGTAGATGATATGCGTGGGTCCAAAGTATATAGAAAGTTTTCGGTGTTGGCAATGGTGATCAAAACGAGAGGAGCATCGACGAAGGAGTGCATGCGCGAGAAGTCGTAGAGGACGTCAGACGAAGGTGAGGCGATGCGGTCCACCTCGTCGAGGACGAGAACTGCGCCTCTATAGTCTGTAATTCGCTCAAATACGCGCGTGTACGCCTCATCTGGAGCGAAACCCCTGCGTGGAAGGGGAACGCGAAGAGCACCGGCAAGAGCAGAGATGATGGAGAAGCGGGAGCGGTAGATCCAGCAGTTTATGTATGTCTGGAAGGTCAACGGAGAATAGGACGATAGCTCGCGAAGGACATAGCGAACAGATGCAGTCTTCCCAGTCCCTGGCGGCCCCACGATGAAGAGGTTGGAAGAGGTGCCCGTTTCAAGGGCGTATGAGATGGTTGACGCAATTTCCTGGAGCTGGGCCTCGCGGAACGGCAGAACGTCTGGAACGTAGTCTGGGTCAAGCGCACGGGCGTCACGGAGTATTCTTTGTTCCATCGGTTCAAAGAGTCCCACGTCAGGAAAACGGCATGGGTATATTTAAATCATCGGTATTCTCGTCTTCCGATATTACGGCATGAGCACCCACTTTATGACCGTCACGTAAGACTTTGGAGTGATTTCAGGGTAGTGCTTGCGCAGATTTGACAATAATTCATCAAAGCTGCGAAAGCCCTCCATGCGAATTTCCTCCGGGTTCAAACGGTTCAGCTGCTTCACCTGCACGGAGGTGATCTTGGCGCGGGCCACTGGTTCGTTACCAACAGCCAGAAAAACGATGTTTCCTGGGCGAACCCTGTATTTCCTCCCGTAGCGGATGGTCATTCTCTTCTTGCCGGTGACGATGTCCCTGCGGTAGCGAGGAGAAAAATGGAGCATCATCAGATCTCGCCCAGATACCAGCGTATCAGCCCATAAAGTATCCTGTCGATCCTGCGGGCCACCTTCATGGGATCGCGGTTGAAAACGTCGCCAACGCCTTTCCACGTGCGCTTCTTGAGCACCTTCTCCACGAGGTACGCCTTGTCCTTCTCATCCATGGGCGGCTCCTTGGCCCCCGTAACGAAGTAGTGGATAACGAGGCGGTATACAACGTCGGAAACGGCATCGTAGTGTAGTCCACCCTCCAAGAACCGTTTCAGCTTCCGCTCGTCCGCATCAAGGATCATGGGTTCATAGGATAACGGCTCGCCGTGACTGAGAAGGCGGATGGCAACGGTGGGTTCCATGTTGCGGTAGAAGTTGTCCAGCTCGTAGGCCACTCGGAGCTTTATGCCCCTGTTTGCCAAGGAGATGAGGGCGGCAACGGAATCAACTAGTGGCTTGAGCACCGCCGTGGAATACTCGCCAGACTCGGGATTCCGCTTGGGGGACACGTGAATGGGCACGAAGCCGTTCTTCTCCCAGAAGTTCAGGAGCTCCGGGGACGCACCGAACACCGCACCGAGCCAGTGGAAGCCCTCGCCGGAAACGTGCGCTGCGAGGCGTTCAAGCGCGTAGGAGCCGACACCCTTGCCCTGGAGATCTGGATGCGTGGCGATACGAACTACCCTCGCGCCCTTGGAGCGGGCAAATGCCTCATATCCGTAGTACTTGATCATGAGGTCCGGGAGTATATTTCCTTGGATCACCTCACGATCCTTCATCCGGTCAATCACAGCTTTAGGCAGCCCCCCCTCCTCGGCTACCTGGAGTGAGCAAACGATCTTGCCAGAGGGGGTCTTGACGGCAAAGGCCCTCTGATTTGGTGCGTCCGCGAGGATTGCAATGTCTCTTGGATTATTACGGTAGTGCGCAAATACATAGATCCCAACGAACTGGCGGAGCGTTTCCTCATCTTCCAAGAACATCTTCCTAACGTCCAGCTCCTCGAAGAGTAATTCACCGCGCTCCACTGCCTTGATATCCTCCTCATCCAGATCGGCGGGCTCTGCATCAAAGAGGAAAACGTCGTAAAGCCATTTCTCTATGGGGTCACCCTCGCCGTAGCGTATGGGCTCGCTCATGCGCAGCTGCTCCACTTCGAACTTGGACTGGAGGAGCGGCAAGAACTTGTACTGGAAGAGGCGGCCCGTTCCCTCGTAGCCGTGGGTGGTCGTCGCAAAGACCACGCGCTTGTACCTGCGGATGATGTCCTTCAGCACGGAGACGTATATGCCAGCAGCCTCATCCACGAATAGTATGTCTGCCTTTGAGTCCACAGCGTCCAGCGGCTCCATAAATACGGCTTCTCCACCGTTCTTTACACTGATCTTTCCTCGCTTCTCAGAATATTCCACGCCTAGAGCATCCAATGACCGCTTGATAAACTCAAAGACTTGCGTGGCATTCTCAAAGCTCGGTGCAGTCACCACAATCTTCCACTTCTTCGTTCCAATGATCCCACCAATGGTCAGACCAATAACAGCAGACTTCCCTCGCCCACGGTCTGCAAGAAGAACGTACGCCTTTTTCTTGGACTTGACAACGGTTTCAAGGATCTCCAGAGCGTCCACCTGGTCCTGCGTCGCCGCCAGCTTGTAGACGGTGTCAGGAAGTATGGATTCCACGGGTATCTTGATCTTGCCACGCTTCTTGGGCGCTTCCTCTGCCTTCGGTGCTTTTACGATCTCGCCAGTATCGGAGAGGACGTATATGCCGTCGTGCTCAAATAGCTTTTTGGCTACTCGATTCAAGAAGACGTCTCTGCAGTCGTTCACGCTGTAAGGGGGCGTCACCACCGAGTTCTCGTGGTAGAACATCTTGCTGGAGACCCATTTGTTGATTTCAGGGGTGAGAAGGATGATGACGCCGGGGCCGCGCACCGTTTCCACGATGATGCCCATGTCCCGCGGCGGGAAGTTCTCGTATGCCTCTATGACGAGGACGTCAAAGGTCTTTCCCAGAACGCTGGGCGCCATGGCAAAGGCTTTCTTCTGGACTAGGTAGCCCTGCCCGGAGATCTGACGGGTGAACTCCTTGAAGCGCCGCTCCCCTATGTCAGAATCCTTGGGAAACTCGGCAAAATAGACGAGATCCTTGCCCACGTATTTCTTCGCGGTCTTCAGGATTTTTCCCACGACCTTCATGGACTTCTTCCAATCGCCAGATATGACGAAAAGACGGCGGTGGCGAGACTTGGCCGCGGAGGCGAGGGCCTCTTCAATGGCGTCCATGGTCACTCACCGTGGACGTCCGTGATGTACGTTTCTACCACCACGGCAACGGGGAGAACCACGTATATGGCCATGGCCAGCGCGTAAAGGAAGTATCCGAACCAGACGTTTGGCCAGAGGTTGTAGAGCCAGGAGAAAAAGAGCTCAACGGCAAAAATGATCAGAGAAGCCAGGAAAAGCCCAATAAGAATCGTCCAGTAACGGTGCTTCCCCACGAAGACGCCGTGCTGAAGCGCCTCGGAAATCTTTGGCCTATCCGTGGCGAGTGCAGCAAAGGACGGAAGGACGATGGGCAGGTAGAAGATGAACAGGAGTAGCGCTGTCCAGAACAGGAAGGAGACCCAGCCAGCTGGCACCGCAGGGATCAGGAAGACAAGAACGTATACAGGGGCATAAACGATGATGAAGAGGAATAGCGCTGCCAGAAGGCGATGAAACGCTGCCGCGAAGGGGTTCGATGGCTCCCCGATCCTGCGCTTGCCGATCCAGGACATAACCAACATGAACAAGTACAGCTGAAGCAGGGCGTAGACCAAGAGGATGAAGAAGTTCAGGGGCTGGAAGAAGAAGTGGAGAACTGCCGAAACGAAGTGCTGAATAAAGGCGTAGGAGAAGGAAGCACCCACGAGGAGTGGCGAAATCACCTGAGCGAAGAGATTGGACAGAACGTCCATGAAAGCGTAAGTAATGCCCCACTCAACGAGCACGACAAGAAGCGCGAGACCTACGTCCAGAGAATCGGCGATTGCCCGCCGCACGACGGAGAAAACACCCATAGTAGTAAAACGCGACGATTATATTTAAACCGAACCCTTGGAAACATTAATAAACCCTACTTTGCAATTCCTTCCGATTCCCATGGTGGAAGACGAACTCAAGAAGACGGACGAGGAGCTCATAGACGAGGAGGACTTCGACGAGGAAGACTGGGACGAAGATTGGGATGACGACGACTGGGACGAGGAAGACTGGGACGAAGACATTGACGAGGAAGACGAGGACTTCGACACCGACGAGGAAGACTGGTAAAGACATTGCCTATTTTTATTATTGGTGAAGGAACGAATGCGTCCCTCCGACAAGATCCTCGAGCTCTGGAAGCAAAGGGGATTCAAGGAACCGACAGAAGTTCAAAAGAGAGCATACTATCCCATAAGAGAGGGGAAAAACGTTCTAATCGTGGCACCAACCGGATCGGGAAAGACGGAAGCCGCGCTTCTACCTCTGCTGGAAAGAATACTCACGGAGGGTGCAAAACCCATCGCTCTTCTCTACATAACTCCGCTACGTGCCCTGAACCGAGACATGCTCGAACGAATAAAGTGGTGGGGTGAATCGCTGGGGCTGAAGGTGGACGTCCGCCATGGGGACACGTCGCAGTACCGTAGATCAAAACAAGCATCGGAACCGCCGCACATCCTCATAACGACTCCCGAAACCCTCCAGACGATTCTTCCAGCCCAGAAGATGGGGGAGCACCTGAAAAACGTGAAAGCCGTAATCGTTGATGAGATCCACGAGCTGGTGGGAGAGAAGAGGGGGTACCAACTAGCCATTGCCCTGGAAAGGCTGGAGAAGAAGGTGGGGCACTCCTTCCAGCGCGTGGGCATCTCCGCGACGGTGGGTTCGCCCGAACTGACCGCGCAGTTCCTCGTAGGGGCAGGAAGAGAGGCAGAGATCATAGACGTGAGCGCAAAGAAGCAGTATGACATAAAGGTCATCTACCCGCGGCCAACGGAGGATGATAAGAAAGCTGCTGCGGAGATGGGGATCAACGCCGAAGTCTACGCAAGACTGGGGGCAATGCAAGAGATATTGAAGAAGCACAGGCAGGTGATCACCTTCGTCAACACGAGGAACATGGCAGAGCACCTCTCACTCTACTTCTCCGCCCTGCACGACAGCACCGACGTTCACCACTCATCGCTGGCCAGAAACGTGAGGGAAAGGGTGGAAAAGAGCTTCAAGGAGGGTGAAACCCGCCACCTCATCGCCACGTCGAGCATGGAGCTGGGCATAGACGTGGGAGAAGTGGACGCGGTAATCCAATACGGCTCGCCGAGACAGGTAACCCGCCTAATTCAGCGAGTGGGAAGGGCAGGACACAGGTACGACAAGGTTTCCGTGGGCTACATCATAGCAACGGATCCCCACGACTTCGTGGAGGCCGCAGTAATAGCAAAGAGAGCGATGGAGAAAAGGTTGGAGCCAGCAAGGCAAGAAAAGAACGCGTTGGACGTGCTAGCGCACCAGATCGTTGGACTCCTTATGGATCACGGTGAGATCACCCTTGAAGAGGCTTTCAGAATCGTGAGAAGGGCGCAACCATACGAAACGCTCAGCGAGGACGAGTTCATATCCGTCGTGGAGCAGGTGGAGTCAGAGAGGTATCTGCGCATCGTGGGGGACCGGATACGGAGAACCAGGGACAGCTGGCGCTACTACTACGGGAATCTAAGCATGATCCCAGATTCTGAGCGATTTCTGGTCATAGATGTGGTGAGCAACAACAAGATAGCGAGCCTGGACGAGGACTTCGTGAGCAGCTACCTGGGCAACGGCGTGGTTTTCGTCGTGAAAGGGCGGCCGTGGCGCGTCATATCCATCGAAGACCAGAAGGTATACGTTGAGCCGTCAGAGAGCATGATCGGAGCCATTCCGTCCTGGATAGGCGAGATGATACCCGTGGAGGAAGAGGTGGCGAGGGAGGTCGCAGCAGAACGGAGAAGGATGAGGGACGGTGCCCCCAGCGTGACGGACGTGGCGAGTATATCGGACATAGACGCTGCGGCCCAGCAGTTCAAGGACGCGCCAAGCGAGAACGAGGTGAGGGTAGAGGAGTCGGACAGATTCGTGGTCATCCACGTGCCCCTTGGCTCCCGCGGAAACGCTACGCTGGGCCGAATACTGGCTGCAGAGATCACGAGACGCTACGGAATCCCCGTCCGCATGTTCTCATCACCCTACGCAATCATACTGGAGTTTGAATCGGAGGGCTTCGGCGCGGAAAACGTGAAAAAAGTTCTTCTAAGCATAAACCCGGAGCTCGCGGACCTCGTGCTTGAAAACGCGATAACGAAGACGA
>JALTCQ010000085.1 GCA_027074515.1 Microcaldota archaeon
CGGCCACGTGGACCACGGAAAGACCACTCTGACGTATGCCCTCACGGGCCAGTGGACAGACACGCACTCCGAGGAGCTGAAGAGAGGAATATCAATACGTTTGGGCTACGCAGACACCATTTTTTCCAAGATTCCCGGAAAGGAGCCACCGGAGGCGTACACGACTGGATTCTCCCCAGACTGGGAGGTGCTCAGAAGGGTTTCCTTCGTGGACGCCCCGGGCCACGAAACGCTCCTCGCTGTGATGCTCTCCGGCGCCGCGATAATGGATGGAGCCGTCCTTGTCATTGCGGCTAACGAGCCCTGCCCGCAGCCACAGACGGAGGAGCACCTTCTGGCTTTAGCGGCCACAGGGCAGAAGAACATCGTTGTGGCCCAGAATAAGGTGGATCTGGTTTCCAAAGAAGATGCCATAAAGAATGCGGAGCAGATACGCGCGTTCTTGAAGGAATACGGCTACGAGGACGTTCCAATCATCCCAACGTCCGCACACCACAAGATAAACGTGGACGCGCTCATAGAAGCCATGGAAGTATTCATTCCCACGCCGAAGCGCGACGAATCCAAGCCGTTCCGCATGTGGGTAGCTCGATCCTTTGACGTGAACAAGCCGGGTACGCCCCCGGAGGAGCTGAAGGGAGCCGTGCTCGGAGGAAGCATAGAACAGGGCAAGGTAAAGATAGGCGACGAGATTGAGGTATCTCCTGGCCCCACGGGCGAGCCTATCGTTACGGAAGTCGTATCCCTATCTTCAGGAGATTCTGTCCTGGAAGAGGCGCATCCGGGGGGACTCGTGGCAATAGGCACGGAGATTGACCCGGTGTTCGCAAAGGGAGACAAGATGAAGGGTCAGATCATAGCGAAACCAGGAACGCTTCCAGAACCGACCACGGAATTCACAATGGAGTACTTCCCGCTAGAGAGGAAGATACAGAAGGTGCCCAACGAACCCTTCCGCTTCCAAGAGATGATTGCAATGGCCGTGGGAACGATGCCTGCAGCGGGGTTAGTGGTCTCCGCCAAAAGCGACGAGCTCACCGTGAAGACGAAGAAGCCCATAACAGTGCCAGAAGGAACGAAGATAGCAATCAGCAGGAAAATAGGAAACAGGTGGAGACTCGTGGGCTACGGTGTGGCCAAATGAGGCCCATCGTGGTTCTTGATACCAACATGCTCCTCGTCCCCTTTCAGTTTGGCGTGGACGTGATTTCCGAGATAGAAAGAATTCTGCCAGGGGCAAAGCTCTACGTTCTGAGGGGAACGATAAAGGAGTTAGACAAGGTGGCAAAGCAGGGCGTGAAGGAGAGAAAGTACGCGCTTCTCGCCAAGAAGCTCATCGCAGCGAACCACATAGAAATCGTAGAAAAGGATGGACCCGTGGACAGCGAGCTCGTGGAGATAGCAAAGCGCGGAGCCTACGTCGCCACAAACGACAGGGAACTCAGGAGAAGGATCAGAGAAGTGGGTGGACACACAATATTCCTGCGGGAGAAAAACAGGCTGGAGATGGACTAATTCGCGGACACGATGGCGGTAGCAGGGTTGCACTCATCACAGCTCAGAGTTAGCGTGTACGTTGATGGGCGTGCGTTCGTTGTAACGCAGAGAGAACAGGGATCCGGACCAAAGGAACCCGAACACGTACCGTTGAACTCTGTAAAACCGCCCAAACTGCCAACGGCTGAAGAAATCGACAGCAAGGGGTGGTGATAAGAAAACTCGTCCTGGGAGCGCACGAACACACAGAACTGGTATTTTCCAGAACCCACAGGGCTGGCAGCAGCAGATATTGAGAGAGTGTGTTTCGTTTGGAGAAGCGCGTCAGAAGAAGAACCCTGCACGACGCCCTGCTCCGAAAGGGACATGGCGAAGCGGAAAAGAACAACCACAACGGCGACTCCAATCACAACAAGAATGAGATCCTCCACAACGGGGCTGACACCACGCACGCTGAAATAACGCGGCCACAATCTTAAAGGTTTCGCATACATATTCCTGTAT
>JALTCQ010000086.1 GCA_027074515.1 Microcaldota archaeon
ACAACGCCGGAGTCAGCCACTTCGTCCATCATCGACCTCTTCTTCCTCAAGCTGCTCCGCGCCATGGGTGTCCCTGCCACGATGGAGTCACTCCTGGATATGTACGCTTCCTCACAGTTCGTTTCCGCCGACGTTTCCGCTGGCTACGATCCGCTCTACGGCGACCTCTACGACAAGGACAACGCTCCTCGCCTCGGTTCTGGCATCGTGATCTCCAAGTACACTGGCTCCGGCGGTAAGTATTATGGTAGTGAGGCCAGTGCGGAGTACGTTGCTTTCATCAGAAAGATCTTGGAGGACTCTGAGATACCGTATCAGTCCGGAACACTCGGGAAGGTGGGCAAGGGCGGTGGCGGCACTGTTGCCGTGTATTTCGCCCGTCGCGGTGCCAACGTCGTCGATATGGGCATCCCCGTTCTGTCAATGCACGCACCCACCGAGGTAGCTGCAGTAGCGGACGTAGAAACAGCGTACAGGGCGTATAAAGCGTTCTACGAGTGGTTGGATTGAGCTCAGGACAGAGTGGTTTCATCACCGTTCAGGGGCTGTCCTCATCATCGCTCATTTTATTTTGAACCTCTTTCTTTTATTCAGGTGTTGCTATGAAGGTGTGCCCCCGCTGCGGGCGAACCGAAAAGGAAGTTCCATTCATCGGTTACTTCTGCCGTGATTGCTATCTTAAAGAGCACGAGGTGGTTCACGTTCCGAAGCGCCTGAAGATCCTCTACTGCCCTCGCTGCGAGAGAATCTATACGGATCGCTGGACAGAGTTTTCACTTGAAACGTTATCTGAGTGGCTGCGCAAGAAAATAAAGACGGATCTTGAAGGCGCTCAGCTGAGCTTCTCCTTCCCCGAAGTTTCAGAGGATGGTATTTCGTTCCTTTACGTTGCTAGGGGCGCTATCGAGGGCGTTCCCGTGGAGGTTCACGGCGAGGGCAAGATCCGCGTGGAAAAACAGCTATGCCCCCGTTGTGCAAGGGAATCTGGCGGGTACTACGAAGCTGTCATTCAGGTGCGCGGCGGTGATTTTGTGCGTATGGCTGATCTCGTTGCCCGCGCCGTTGAAAAGGAGCCAGACCGTTATGCCTTCGTTTCAAAGGTTGTGGAGCGCAGGGAGGGTATAGATCTGTATGTGGGTTCTAGAAAGGCGGCGGATCGCGTGGCAAAGAAATTTGAGAAGAAGTACGGTGCAAGAGTCGTCCGCTCACACACTCTCGTTACTGAGAAAAACGGAAAGAAGCTATATCGCCTCACAGTGGCTCTTCATTTCCCAGAATGAGCAGCTTGCCCTTTCTTCCCGCGTTTATTGCAGTAGTCTTTCCGATCTTTTCCACTACGCCGGCCCGCTCGTGGACATGGGCCACCACAGCGTATTCTGGCTGATACGTGTCTATGTACCAGCGTATCGCATCAGATCCTACATCTCTTCCATCCACAGTTCTTGCCAGCGTGGTCCCTGCCGGTGGACAGTGTGAGACGAAGATATCCGTCTCCCCAAGCCTTTCCAGTATCCTGTATGCGTATTCTTCCTCCCAGTCGAAGGCAGAGTGCCAGGGTGTCGTCTTCGTTCCGCCAATTCCTCCAATTCTAAGTTCTTCACACTCCAAAACCCTGCCGTGAACGTAGTTTGGGAAAAGGGCCGCTATCTTTTCAGGCGTCTCGTTGTTGCCCGGCACGATGTATATTTTGTCCAGATACGGCCTCATGATCTCGTATGCTTCCTTAATGCCCTTTTCGTTGTATGTAAGGTCCCCTGCACAGATGTAGCAATCTGCTTCTTCTTGGAGGAGGGCGCGCAGGGTCGTCCAGTCGTTATGTATATCGCTGAACGCCAGAACTCGCACCATGATCTCCTATTAAAGCTATCGGTCTAAAAGCCTAACCGCAGCGATCCGAAAATTCACCATCCGTATGGCTTCTAATAAGAACTCTTGAGCACCCATCTATTACGGGGCGGATGATGGAGGCGACGAGAGGAGTCAAGGGAGTCGTTATTAACGACGATGCGCGTTCCAGCTCTTGGGTAACAGTGCCAAACGTTTTTTACTACGATCTCTACGTGAACGGGGAACACATAGACGAGCTTCGCGCCATGCCCTTTGGTCTTGCGGAGCTGGCCATCGGTTATCTTGTTTCCAACGCGTATATTGAGGATGCGCAGATCATAGAGAACATATCTGTGAGTTCGGATCGCATAGACGTTAGCGCGGATTCTGAGTTCGATTTCAAGTACCAATACTACAAGGAGAAGGGCATTAAGCCCTTGGATAGCATCAAGTTGGACAAAATAACCTCTAATTATCAAGTACCCTATTCCAAGATTCTCCAGAAGATCGGCATGGCAAGGGAGCGGGCTGTTCTTTCCAAGGAGGTTGCTGGTACAACTTTCGCCTTCGTTTCCGATTATAACGGACTCTTTTACATAGCAGAGGACGTTTATCCCGACTCTGCTTTTTACAAGGCTGTTGGGAAGGCGATTACGCAGAACTTTGACTTCCGCAGGTCTTTTGTTGTGGTTCAAGACGTTCTGACGCCGGAGATTCTTGTTTACTCTGCTTGTGTTGGCGTGCCGATCGTGGGCAGTCTGCGTGGTATTCCTTCCCTCTCCGTGAGCATAGCCGAGAACGTTTCTGGCCAAACCACGTTCCTTGAAAACGGTGGCACCGTGACCGTCCTTACCAACCCGCAAAGAATTATATAACCCCCGCCAATATCCTATGTGGCTCGCGATCTTGGTTTTTGGGAGGCTGTGTTCATCATCGTTGGCACGCAGATCGGCGCGGGAATTCTTGCTCTCCCCTATGTTCTTGCACATCTTGGCTACTTCTGGGGGGCCGTGGTGCTCTTTACTGCTGCTTTCTTCTCCACATTAACTGCAATAATGCTCGTAGAGGCTTTGTATCTTTCCAACCCAAACTACCACTACTTTGATCTGGCGTCGCGGTACTTGGGCGGTTGGGGCAAGGTGCTCGTCCTTCTCATACTCTACGCGGGCTACGGAGCTATGCTCGCCTACGTTTCTGCTCTCGGGGAAGTAATGGCAGCCACTGCACAGCACTACGGATGGACGGGGCTTGAAAGTCCCGTTTCATGGGCTGTCGGATTTTGGGCAGTGATTTCCTTTGCAGCGCTCTTTGGTCTTCGCTCTTCCGGCGGTCTGGAGTCCATCTTGTCTTTCATCATCGTGCTACTTGTCCTCACGATCTTCGTTTGGTCCATACCCCATTCACACCCATACCTTGGCAGATTTGATCTTCCTGCGTTTGTCACAGCCTTTTCCGTGGCCATCTTCGCGTTCTATTCCCATAGCATCATTCCCGAGATCGTCCGCGGCGTGCGGAATATGGGGAAGACCGTATGGGCAATAATCGCAGCGTTCTCTGCCGCGTTCCTCCTTTACACCTTGTTCTCCTACGCGCTCATGGGGGTTCTCGGGGAGAACATGCCGGAGATCGGGACACTCGGTCTGAGCAAGCTCCTGGATCCAGATATTGCGTTCATTGGCTTTCTTTTCCCGCTTCTCACGGTGCTAACATCCTTCTTTTCGGCTTCTGTAGCGCAAACGGATATTCTTAATGAGGTTTTTAGAAACAGACTAGTTGCGTGGGTTCTTGCAGTGTTCCCCGCGTTTCTTGTTTATCTTTTGGGCTACGGCGGCTTCGTGAAGGTGATCGCTCTCGCATCCCTGGGTATGCTTGCCGCTGCAGGCATTATCCCACCGCTCGTGCTGAAAAGGGCGAGAGAAGAGAAGGGCCGCCGTCTTACTCCAATATCTGACGGACTGATTAACGTTACGATCGCGCTTTACGGACTGATGTTCTTTGCAACGCTCGTGGCAGCAATATGATAAAAATTGGGGGTTAGAGGGGCTGGAACCTGCCCTCCAGCTTCTTGAGAACTTCTGGGAGCGTTGTGTACTCCATCTCGTTCTCTGCAAGGCGGTGTGGCTCAAAGGGTCCGTGGCGGCGCATGTAGTCCGCCACCGCGTTGGCCATCTCCCTTGCTCTGTCAAACGCGGGGTCGTCGAACATGTCCACTGGTCCCTCAAGCATTCCGTTGGCGATCTGGAAGCCCATGGCTATGACCCTTGGCGGACCGTCGAAGCGCGTCGGGTGCGCGTCCCTAAACGCAACGGGCATGAGCGGACCGTTGTGGGATCCTCTCATCCAGCCCTGGACGAGATGCGGGAATGAGAACGGTTCGAGGACCTCGCCCACCGCTGGGAAGCCGTGCTGAGCGCGGACAATCATCACTGGGTCGTCCTTGCCCACGTACTTCCCTGCTATCTGGTTCAGGAGGTCCGTGGATGTTACTGCAGCCACCTCGCCGTCGCTCTTGCGGAAGACGGACTTTATGACGTAGCGGCCCGGTTGTCCAATAAGGGCGAGCATGTCGTACATCTCTTCAGGCGTTCTGAAGCGGACTTTGCGGTGTGCCTTGACGTCGTGGACCTCGAACTCGAAGCCGTCGTGCATGCTTGGGTCAAAGACGAGGCCTGCCGTGTTGAATGGGTCTGCGAACATGCGGAAGAGCGGCAGGTTCCACGCGCCGGGCTCTGTCTTGTCAGCGGCAAATATGATCACCGGCTCTGAAGGTCTCTCCTCAAAGGCCATTTCGGCTACCCCTGGACCCATACCCTTCAGGTTTCCTGAGAAGGAGTCCTTGAGCAGGTCCTGACCTGCACCGTAGAGCTTGAGCTCCTTGGCCACTTCCGCGCACTGCTTGAACACGTCCCACGCGAGCCCGTGTATCTCTGGGTTCTCTATGAACTTGTCGTGGGTCATCACGAGTATCATGTCGTCGCCCACGTGACCCACGTAGTAGTCAAAGATCTTCCCATCCTCGCGTGCCTCTTCCAGCAGATCTTCTGCCGTGAGGAGCACGTCTGGGTGAACCGACGAGTGGCCCGGGAAACCACCCACATCGGCCTTTATGACAGATAGCGTCACCTTCATCTACATCACCACAGAAAGAACGCGCTCCTTCTATAAAATGCTGATTTTTGTGCCTATTTGGTGGTTACAAAAGAGAAAAAGGTTAGTGTTTTCTCAGAGTTCTGATTCTGAATCTCGGAGGCTCCAACCACTGGGAATGGCAGCGCGGGCACTTGGAAGCAACCTTTGTGGACGGCTCAAAGACGTAACCGCACTTCTTGCATCTCTGCGGGATTATCTCCAGGCGCATGCCCTTTCTACGTATTGCAAAGTTGATGTGGTCCAGTGCTTTCAACACCATGTGCCTATCAATCCCTAACGTTCTCGCAATCTCGTCGGGGCTGTAGTACGCGTCCGCATCCTTCAGGAAATCTATTATCTTCTGGGTTGCGGTCTTCATCGCATAACATACGCGCCCATGGGTTTTATAGTTTGGGGTGCATTTACGTTCATGGACGAAGTGCAGAAAATAATCGATGATATTCGTGCGCTCCGCGTGCAGGGAGCCAAGAACGTGGCTCTTGCGGCGCTGAAGGCTGTGCGTATCGTTGCAGAGCGATCTTCCGATGATGACCTCCGTGAAAACGTACGTCGCGTTGTGGTGGCTCTCGCTAAAACTCGTCCCACCGAGCCAGCCATGCGAGATGCATTAACATACGTCCTTCGCCATCTTTCATCGAAGGATGCGCTCCTTGAAGCGATTGACCGCTACGAGGACGAGGTGCTAGATGCAGAGAAGAAGATAGCGGATTACGGGGCCAGGAGGGTGCCAGACGGAGGGACGATCATCACTCACTGTCACTCCACCACCGTTGTTTCCGTTCTCCGCCGTGCTAAGGAATTAGGCAAAAGTTTCCGCGTTGTTGTGACTGAGACGCGCCCATTGTATCAAGGAAAGCTCACTGCCAAGGACCTCCTCGCTGCAGGGATTCATGTGACGTATGTAGTGGACTCTGCGGCGTACATCTTCATGCAGGACGCTGATTTGTACATTACGGGGGCTGATGCGATTACCTCCGACGGCTACGTGGTGAACAAGATAGGAACTGCCCTTATGGCTGTTGCCGCAGACCGTTTCAACGTTCCGTACTACGTTGCGGCTAGCACGCTGAAGTATGATCCTGTCACGGCTGCTGGCTTCCCTGAGATCATAGAAGAGCGCGATCCTTCTGAAGTCGTTGATCCTTCAGAGCTGCCCGGTGCGGATATAAGAAATCCAGCCTTTGACGTGACGCCGCCTGACCTCGTTGACGGCATCATATCCGAAATAGGTATTTATTCCCCCCAGATCTTCCCGGCGATGGTGGCTCAGCAGAAGGGCGTTTCCGACCTGGAGGAGGTCATAGCGCTGTTCAATCTGGCACGCTCGCGCGGGTCTGCGGGACAACAGGATTCTTAAAAAACGTTTTGCACCCAACATCATAGGTTTTATCTACCCGCCTCTGCCGACAGGCACGCGGGGATGACCGGTTGGTGAAGCGAAATGCCAAGAAGAACGCGCCCGAGAAGGGGGTCGCTACAGTTCTACCCCCGAAAAAGGGCGAAACGGGTAATGCCACGTTTCCGCACGTGGCCAGAGGTCGAGTCGATAGGACCTATAGGATTCTATGGATACAAGGCAGGCATGACCCACGCGCTCCTCGTGGACGCGCGCCCCAAGACGCCTACGTCTGGTCAGCCTGTTTTCACGCCCATAACGGTTATTGAG
>JALTCQ010000087.1 GCA_027074515.1 Microcaldota archaeon
AGCTCCATGGCGCTGCGGTCGTCAAAACCCCTTCCGATTGCCTTTACAACCAGGGTTGCCTTGTAGAAGTTCTCCGGAAGCGTCTCTTCAGTACCTTTGATCTCCACGACACCAGACTCGGAGTCCACCGTGATCTTCGTCCCCGTGGCGCGCTCCAGCCGTTTCCGCGTCCTGCCCTTCTTGCCAATCACTGCACCGACTCGGTCCTTGGGCACGCGGACAGAATCGCGCATCACTGCACCGTCTTCATCCATTTCCGCTCCTCTCCTTTAGCATCCGATACAACTCCTGAGGCCCGAAATCCTTATCAAACTCTGCAAGTATCTTTGACAGCTGCTGGAGATCTCTCTGCAAGAAAAACGGAGCGTTGGGATGGTCAAAGGGCACTGCCTGGCCAAGATCTATGATGATTGGGGAAGAACCGCGGACCAGTATGTTGTACTCTGATAGATCTGCATGAACAAGACCCGCCTTAAAGTAAAACATTGCCAAACCGTCCAAAAGCTCATCAACGAAACGTTCTGGATCGTCCGGGTAGTAGTCGCGCAGGCGAGGGGCAGGAACACCGTCCTCCCCCACGAACTCCATGACAAGAACGTTGTTCCGAGATGCAACGGGATAAGGCACGGGTGCCCCGGCCCTGAACGCCGTGTCAAGATTCTTGTACTCCTTCTTCGTCCAGAGATAGACAAGGCGTCTCCTGTCCCTGGGAATGCGGCCGAAGCGGGGATCTCCATCTATGTATGGAAGCACCCTGCGGAACTCTGACGTCTCCACGCGGTAGATCTTCACGGCCAGCGGATTTCCAGAAGGGTCCGATGCGAGAAACACGTTGGCTTCCTTTCCCGTGGAGATCACACGAAGCAAGCGGGAGAAAACGCCAGATTCCATGAGCTTGTAGATGGTGCGCAGGGTGAGGACGTCAAAGACCTCGTTACGAACCTTTCGCATCTCCGCATCGTGCGGATCGTTCTCCCAGCGCGCGAGTAGCTCCTCCACCCTGCGCTGGTCATACATCAGTAGATCATCCCCAAATACGGCTCAAGAGCCTTCAAATATCCTTTTTCCTTGAGCTTCTCCACTTCTATGTTCGTATACTTATGGATAACGTCACACTTATCCTTTTCATAAGCCCATAGCTTGCATATCACCACGTCACCCACGCGGATCCACATCCTGCGGCGGAAACGCCCGGGAATGCGCGCAAACCGTTCCTTCCCGTCCTCACAGATCACGCGAAGGTGTAGACCTCCAAGTTTCTGGTCCACGACTGCAAACATCTCCTCTTCTTCATGCTTTGGTTTCCTCAGGCGGGCAACGTCAACCTCCTGTGGCTGTGGTGCGTTGTTTCTCCTTGCCATCGTAAAAAATTACCATGAAGGGTTTAAAGCATCAGAGGTAGTAGATGTTCAGGTGCGGGACGCCCTCCACGCGCTTAGCATCATCGGGACGGCATAGACCAAGGTTCGCCGCGACGGAAATGGCGTCCTCCCCCACCAAGTTGATGATGGTTGCTTCCTGTAGCAAGGAACGCAGGCGCTCTTCGTCCACGCGTTCTTGACCATAATACGACTCGGAAACATTGAGAACCGCGCCGTCATCCCGAAAGACCTTGCCAAGAAGGGAGGAATCGCAGGCGGAGAGCAGAACCTGCCCCTCCGCGCGCACTATCCTCACGTAAAACTCCATTAGATATCCCTCACGGGGGATACAGCACCACAGGCCTCGCACTTGAGCATCTTCACGCCGTTCATCTCTATGAAGTGCGTGTCCGGCTTACCGCAGACGGGACATAGCACGAACTCCTTGACATACTGCTGAACCTTCTTCTGCACGCTTCCAGGTCCGAAACGACCCTTTAGACGTATCATCTGGCCCTCTATGGACCCAGTAGTTCCGAACTCGCGGGTCATGAAGCGGAAGAAGTGGTTCAGATCTCTTCGAAGGTCCGCGGCGATCTGACCGGCGTTCTTGATGAGTGTGGACT
>JALTCQ010000088.1 GCA_027074515.1 Microcaldota archaeon
TCGATAACCTGGCTGAGCAAAACGAACGCAGAACAAGAACAATCACGAGAAGGGACGAGCCACCAAAAGGTAGTGTACAGGGGGTTATAGGGGGCAGTAGCCCCCGCAAATTGTGCAAAACAGAAACTAGCGAATGGGTATTGTGGGTTCGAAGAACCCACACATACACGGTAGGGTTATAGGGGCGATAGCCCCATGGACCCGCCGGGATTTGAACCCGGGGCCTCCCGCGTGCGAGGCGGGCGCTCTGCCGGACTGAGCTACGGGCCCAGGCCAACTTCTTTGGCCGCGCGAGCGCGGCTATGGGGCTTCCAGCCCCATACTCACAATCTATGGCACATAACGCGATCACGGTGCAGAGCAAATCAAAGAACGGCAGAAGATGTTTAAAAGTTGATCGTCGTCAGAGGGACTCCACTTCCATGCCCTCGCGCTCGATATAGACGGAGAGACGGTCGAGAGGATGGTGCGTGGCGCGCATCTTTGGGATTCTCAGACCTCTCTGGGTTACACCGCCCACGTCCTCGTAGTAGAAGAGCTCGATGACACCGTCAGAGATGGATTCATACGTGGAAATAGCAGGGTCGTCAGGGAGCACAGTCACGTACAGAAGGATGCCTAAGGACTTGGCGAGGTCCGAAAGCGTACGGAGAACCTGTTGCACAACCGCGCGCACGTCAATCTCCGTGTGAAGACCCAAAGAACGGGCAAGGTATAGGGAGATCGTCGTCATGGAGTCTATGGCCACGCGCTTAGCGCCAGTGGACTTTATGATGTATTCCAAGCGTTCCTTAAGCGTATCCAGGCGATCGGGCCGAAAACGCTCGTACTCTTGCTCGCTTAGGTAGTATATGTATATTTTCTTTTCCCTCTGGAGCGCGGGCACGTCCCAGCCAAAGATCGCCGAGTACCATCCGATAGTCTGCGGTGCCTCGTCAAAGGTGAAGTAGATACCCGTATCGCCGGTGAGCGCAGCTGCATAAATGGACTGAAGGACGAATATCGTCTTCCCCACGCCCGGAGCACCCTTGACAAGAACGAGGGACCCTTCAACGGGGCCTCCCTGCAGGGCAGAATCAAGCCCGGGGATGTGCGTGGGGATCCTTTGCATGGAAACACCTCAGCCTTAGAACAGGCCCAACCATTTTAGGAAGAGGAGAAATATAAGCACGATGATTCCCCACATGGCCCAGTGGGGGATGTGAAGGACGTCTGCGAGGAGGTTTATATACTTCACCCAGCCAGAGGGGGAGTGCAACTCTTGCAACACCTCTGCGGTGATCTCGTACCAGCCCAACTCCCTCTCAGGCACCTGCTCCGCACCGAAGAGCGTGCCAGAAACTGCATCTATATCTAAACGGTACGTTCCACTCTGAACGTCCACCCAGACACGCCAGAGGGGCCAGAGGTACACTTCACCTCCCACTATCTTGATGTTCTGACGCGGTACGCCGAGCAGGGAAGAGAGTTTCACCGTGGCGAGCTCCTTCGCCTCGTCCTTAGATATGACAACGTCCTTTGCCTCGAACTTGTACTCGTGCTGGGGTTCCTGGGTCAGATCTATGGGCATCTCGTCCAAAACGTAGGGTACGGCCTCCCAGACCTTCCCGTTGGTCGCATCAATGGCTATTTTGCCGGAAGTTTCGTTGGTCACCACGCCGTTCTGCTCGTAGAACGCCTCGTAGGTAAATATCCATATGGGCACGTAGACAAGCTTCACTGTACCAGTCTTGAAGTGGTGCCAGTGCTTCTTCTTGAGGGTGGATGCCACTGCCTTGGAAACGGCGTCAAGGGGAAAAGAAAGAACGGGCGCAGGATACTGCAGCCTCATTGTGACCGACGCTTAACGATCTTTATGCCCGCAGGCGTGATCAGGATGTAGAACTCGGAGATCCTCGCTATGTCACCGCCCATGCCGAGAACGGTCTCCTTAATGCGAGTAACCACGTCCTTGAGGCCAATAGCGTTCTTCGTGGACATGGGACGTATGTTGAGGAGCACGATGTTGCCCTTGTTGATCTCGGAAATGATCTTGTCGTAGTCTTGGGACGATTTGAGCGCGATGGGCTTGACGTAGCGCTCCGCCTCCTCCTCTTCGATCTCGTCCTCCTCTCCCAGAGAGTTGAGGAACTCCTCAATGTCCGGTTCCTGGGACTGCCCGCCGAAAAACTTGTCAAGGAAACCCATGATCATCACCACCTCAATACTCTATAAGAACATTCACACAAAGGAATTAATAACGGTTTAGGTGGGCGGGATGATTGACGAGATTCTCGAGCGCCAGATAAAGGGGCACACGGTGTTCAAAAACCGCGATGCGCTCTCCCCACACTACATTCCCGACCACCTGCCATACAGGGAGGAGCAGATAGAGGAACTGACCAAAACAATCGCTCCCGTGCTATCTGGCAAGAAACCGGAGAACGTCTTTATATACGGCAAGACGGGAACCGGGAAAACTAGTGTAGCCAAGTTCGTGGCCCGAAAGGTCAAGGAGTTCGCGCAGAAGCACGGCATAAGCGTGGAGGTCATATACCTCAACTGCCGCATGCACAACACCCGCACAAACGTTTTTGTCAAGATTGCAAAGGAACTAAGGGAAGAGGAGAACTTCTTGGGCTTGCCCACATCTTACATCTACGAGAGGATCCTTGACGAGGTTAGAAAAAGGAATCTACGCCTCATAATCATCCTCGACGAGATAGACATGCTGAAGAACATAGCAGACACCGTTTACGGTCTAAACAGGGCTAACGACGAGCTGGAGAACGGCTCCATATCCATCATAGGCATATCAAACGTCCTGACGCTGAAGGACCGCCTGGACGCGAGGACAAAGAGCACTTTGTGCCAAAAGGAAATGGTCTTCCCGCCCTACGACGCGGAAGGCCTGAGAAAGATCCTGGAAGATCGTGCAAGAATCGCCTTCAAGGAGGGGGCGGTGGACCCAGCAGTCATAGCGAAGACGGCGGCCTTCGCGGCGAGGCAGTCCGGAGACGCGAGGTATGCACTGCAACTCCTTCTACGTGCGGGAGACGTGGCGGACGAGGAAGGTGCAGAGAAGGTAACCGTGGAGCACCTGGAGAAGGCGAAGGAGAAGGTAGAAGAAGACATCATACTGGACATGGTGTCACAGCTGCCGCTGAACCAGAAGATCGTGCTCTTGGCCATCGCCCAGTTAGCAGAAAAGAACGCAGGTATGCGCCTATTTGGAGAAGGAAAGCCCGTGCTCACGTCGGGCGAGGTGTACACGGCATATACTCAACTGGCAGACCAGCTGGGCAGAGACGCGGTGTCGGACCGTTGGTTCAGGGAGTACATATCGGAGCTAGCGATGTACGGGCTGTTGCACGTGGAGCAGGCGGGAAAGGGATTCCGGGGCAACACCAGGCTCATACGGCTGAAGTTTGACCCGGAGAAGATCCGCGCGGTGCTGGAACGGAGCCTGCTAAATTAACAATAAAAAGCTTTTCTCACCATGCTTTTAGCCGTAGAGTGGTGATTCTCATGAAGATACCCAAGAAGATCAAGCTATACTGTCCGAAATGCGGCAAGCACACGATCCACACGCTCAAGGAGTACAAGAAGAAGAACCCGCGCGGCCTCTCCTGGGGTGAGCGCCACAAGAAGGCCAAGAAGGTTCACGGATACGGTGCAAACAAGATCAAGGCCCACAAGGTCACCCAAGTCTACAAGCAGAACAAGAGGCCCACGTACATCGCTATTTGCTCCGAGTGTGGTCACAAGCACATGTTCGTCATAGACAAGCGCATGAAGAAGCCGGAGCTCGTCAGCGTTTCTGGCCACTAAACGCAAAGAGGTGCCTAAAACGGCACCTGATTATTTTATTACAACCGTTTTCTCTGGTGGCTCAAGGTATATGCCCGCATCTATGACGCCCGGCACGTCGCGGAGCACGTGCGCAAGGTGGAAGTAGTCGTCGTCCAAGGGCTTAAGCTTTACGAGCACGTGGCCCATGTAGTTTCTCCTTTTGTCCAAAACCTCGCCGTAGAGGGAAAGCTCGTCCAGCGTGTAATCCAAGAACTGAGGAACGGTCTCCACAAGAACGGCCTTCACGTTGTTAGTCACGAAGGCCCAGAAGTGTTCTGACATCTTAGCCATGATCCTATCGGCGAAGACGGAGTCGCTCTGGGATTGAAGCAAATAATCGGGACCCTTGTACTCCGCCTGAAGGATGAAATATGTGGGATAGCCACGGACGACAGGAATGTCCAGCTCCGTGGCCCAGCGGATCTGTAGGGGAGAGAGGGGGATGAGACGGAGGGAAGCACCCTCCTGGTTAGCGTATGCAACCGCTGAAACGAGTTCTTTTTCCAAGCGTCCGCCAGAGATCGCTATGGTCCCGCGCTTTGGCAAAAGTTCAGCGAGCTCAGGCGCGTTCATCGTTTCGCCCCCAGCACTGGCAGCTCTTTTTCAAATACCCCCGTCACAGCATCCAGGAACACCTTGTACTGCTTACCCTTGTGCTTTATGATCCCGATCCAGACAGGACGGTAGATTGTACCCACTTTCTTGACCACAACACCGGGCCAGAGCGCGGGGAGCAGGTCCTTGACCCGCTCCTTTCCAAAGTTCGCCGAAAGGATGTCCTCAGGAGATATGCTCATCTCGGAGACGAGGAAACGGCCGAAGCTCGCCAAGACCGGGTCCGTGGGCTCGTAGGGTAGCATGAGGTCCATGTTTAGCACGTATCTACCATTGTCCTCCGCCACAAACCTCGCATCACGGAGAAGGGCAAGATCACGCTCTGCAATCTCCGCGGGAATGTGGCCCTTCGCTATGATCTCGGACAGGGTCGGTGCTGGCTGCCCTCTCTGTTGCACACCGTAGAGGAAGCCCACGATCTTGGCCTGCATCCTTGGGAGCTTGTATATGTGCTTGAGTCCGCGGGAGAAGACGATCTTGCCGTCCACAACGTGGATGAACTCGCCGTGATAGCCGTCTATGTACGTGATGCCCGTGAGCACGTTGCGCGGCTGGGAGAAAACGGAATACTCCACTTCCCAGACCGGAATGAACTTCAAATCCATTGAAATGATCTCGTTGCCTCCTCCGAGCATCCTGCCCAGCAGCCCATGCTTGTAACCGGCAAACATGCTGCGGGCCTTGTCCTCCATGATGCGGGAGACGAGGGCACGCACCTTTCCTTCACTCTCCGCGGCCATAGTATCAATATGTTCCTCATTCTTTATACCTTCATCGGCTGGCGACTCCGCGGGCTCGGGTTCCTGTGGTTTCTTCGGCTCCTCTGTAGGAGCTTGAGCAGCAACCATGGCAACATCCACCGCTATCTCTCTCCCCTCGTGCTGGCTGCGGCGAGGGCGAACACGAACAAGAAGCGCTCGGGACGTGGAGTCTGCACGGTCCCCCACGATGGCAACACCTATAGGCAGGCGCTTCACGAAAACGCCCTGGTACTCCTTGGGGAGAACGGTGGGCATCCTCTTTTCCACCGCCCGCACGTCATCCGTGAAGACGAGCTTGTGGACGAAGAGCATGTCTAGCTGGGAAAGCACCCTTGAATCAATGGCGGCGGGCTGTTGAGTGGCAAAGAGAAGGGAACAACCCGGACGGCGGCCCTGTTTCACGTACTCAATGAGAGCATCCGTGGCAGGCGTTTTCTTGCCTCCAGAGGGCATGAGCGTGTGTGCCTCGTCGATTATCAGCCACGTAGGAGGAATCTGGATCTCGCGCTTCTTAGACTCGGGGAGATCAAGGATCTTCGCTGCCTCTTGACGCGTAGCGATCTTTCTTGCCTGGAGAATGCGGCGAGCGAGGACGCCTATAACCAGGGCGCCCACATTCTCCTCGAGGAAGGATACGTCGATGACCGTGATTACCCCTGGCTTGGAGAGATCGGAAAGTGCCGTGCCAGTTTCAGAGAAGATACCCCAGGAGCGAGCAGCGTAGAAACGGGAGAGAATAGCACGTATAGTCTCGGGCTTGAAGCCCTTATCCTTGTCCCTGAGCTCCTCCCACTCCTCCAGGGTGTGTATGATGTCTTCGAGGGAATAGTCGTCGCCGTACTCCTTCTTCACGTGTTCCAAGACCTTCTCAAGGAGCATACCGGACGGAGAGAAACGATCCACCCCGAAGGTAAGCGCCCAGTCCTCCACGGTAAGCATAGACGGCTTTACGGAGAAAAGAGCGTCGTAGGTGCCCTTAGGAACATCCTTGGCGGCGCCAACAGGAATGAATATGCGCACATTTTCATATCCCTTCGGTGTCAGGCCCCATGACGTTAGAGCACGAATCTCGTCGGTCTGGCGGTTCGGCAGGCGCATGGACCAGTAGATGCCCACGGGGTCTATGACTATTGTGCCCACGTAGGGGTTCTTCTCTGCCAGCTCCTCAACAAAAACACCGAGCGTGTAGGATTTACCAGAACCACGCGCACCCGCAACGAAAATGACGTGAGGATAAAGGGCATCCACGTAAACGTCCCAGCCCTTGAAGGGTCCATCCTCTTCAACTCTACCTATGTGCAGGGCGCCCCTAAAGCCCTCACGGGAATACAAAGAAGCCTTTCTTCCAAGCAAAACCCGTCTCGTCTCCGGATCGTGAAGAACGTTGAGCTCCTCCATGATAATCACTCCATGAACGCGTCAAGGGTCGT
>JALTCQ010000089.1 GCA_027074515.1 Microcaldota archaeon
GAGCACGTCGGCGTCTATTCCGGTCAGGTCCGCGCCCCGCTGGATGTGCGTTCCGTAGACCTTGACGTCACCAGTATACAGTACTGTGCCCTCCTTCGTGTAGAGCTTTGTAAGGGCGGAGCCAGGTATGTGCCCCGCGTCGAAGAACTCAAAGCTTATCTCGGACGTTATGGGTGTGGTCTCATAGTAGTCCGTGCGGACAACGTACTGGCTGGCCGTACGAACTGCATCCATGTTGTACGCCGGCTCAATCTGCTTCCTCTTGGCCACCTTGATCATATCCTTCCAGAGCAGCCAGGAGAGGTCGTGGGTAGGCGGAGTCATGAAGACGTTGGTCTCAGACTCCGTGAAGTAGTGCGGGACGTAGCCCGTGTGATCTAGGTGCGCGTGGGACACGACCATACCGTCTATGAGTCCCTCGAACTGCAAGGGATACTCCGGCGCGTCCTCTGTCACCTTGACGCCGTAGTCCAAGAGTACCCTCGATTTTCCACTCTCTAGCAGGATTGCACTTCTTCCAACCTCTCTTCCTGCTCCGTATATGCCTATTCTCATTTCGTTCGCCTCCTATATCTTTCGTAAATGTCAACAACGATGTTTCCAATGATGAACGCGATAACAAGCCAGAGAAGGACTTCAGACACGGAAAAGCCTCCTGGCATTCTGCCACGTTCTCTGTAACACATTATCCACGCTTGTCTTTTTAACGTCTGCTATGAACTGGGCCACGTCGCGCACCCACCACGGCCGCGCCTCCTTCCCGCCGAAGCGAACAGGCATGTCCGTCTCAAGGAGAATGCGATCCAAGGGCACCACGTCCACCACGGCCCTATACGACTCGTAGTGGAGCACCGCCGGCCCAAAGGAGAAGTAGAAGCCCAGTTCAACGCCTCGTATCACGTCCTTCAAGGGACCAGAGAACCAGTGGAGGTTTGCGGGGACGTCGTACTCAGCGAGGATCTCTATGACTGGGCGGTGCGCCCTACGCGAGTGGACTTCGACGGGTAGGCCGTATTCCCTGGCTAGTCCTATCTGTTTTTGAAAGAAGTCCTTCTGCCGATCCTTCTCCTCAGGCGTGGTGGCGAACTTGTAGTCCAGCCCTATCTCTCCCACTGCCACGACGCGCTCATTGCTCAGAAGACGCTCTACTTGATCTATTTCCGATTCTGGTACCTGCAAGGCGTATTCGGGGTGTATTCCAACGGCTGCACGGACGATATCGTGTTTCTCCGCCAGTTCAACGCAGCGCAGGGCCGTTTCGTAATTCTCCGCGTTGGTGATGATGAGTCCGACGCCCTGCTCCTTGGATTCCGCGACAACGGCATCAGGATCCTCCACCGCGTAGAGATGGTCGTGAACGTCAGAGAGCATATAACCACATTGGAGAGATATGTTATTATGGAGATCCTGCTCACAACCATGGTCGGACTGGAAGAGACTGCGCTGAAGCACGCGCGTGACGACTTCGGGCTAAAGGGAAAGAAGCTGCGCAACGGAAGAATTGTGGTTGAAGGAACAGAAGAAGACGTGGTCCGGCTGAACTATGCGGGGAGGACCTTCGAGCGCGTGATGATACTCTTGGACGTGGTTGAGGGCGTTGAAACGCTGAAAGACATATACCGTGCGGTGAAAAGTCAGGATCTTGGCGCGTTCCTCGGGCTGGAGAAGACCTTCGCGTGCAGGTCCGACCGAATGGGGGAACATGACTTCACGTCGTTGGGCATAGAAAGAACTGCGGGCCAGGCAGTGGTGGACTACTTCCAGGAAACAACGGGAAAGAGGATACGGGCGAACCTCACGGATCCAGACGTTATACTCCGCGTGGATCTGGACGGAGACACGTTGTACATAGCCTTGGACACCACTGGCTACGAGGCGTTGCACAGGAGAGGCTACCGCGTTTACGACCATCCAGCCGCGCTCAACGCAGCCCTCGCCGCAAGCATGATCCTAGAATCCGAGTGGAGTCCGTCAGAGA
>JALTCQ010000090.1 GCA_027074515.1 Microcaldota archaeon
CGTATTACATCCCCATCGCGTACGGCTGCAACGGGAAATGCACGTTCCAGATCAAAATCCAGGGACATGGCAAGATACTCGACGTGGGCAGCGCGGAACTGACGAGAAATGCAGACGGAACAGAGGCGAACGTGACGATCGACTGCGGTGGCGTGAGCTGGTGCTCCGGCAAGACAAAGATCTCGGTAGAACTGACGGGATCCGCGCCGAGCGCTGTGGTCCTAAGCCTTGAAAACAACACTGCGGTGATCCACGAGGGTCCATACGAGTTCGGAGCAGTGGAGAATGGAAAGGCAAGGTTTTCCGAAGGGCAGAAGGGCATCATGGGAGAGATACAGGAGATTAACGTACCCTTCGTGTACAACGCGGAAGCCACAGACCTGAACGTGTCCTGCGACGTGAAGAACGGCTCGTGGGTCAAGCTCGTTAACGTCGAGGACGTGAAGAAAGAATACACGTCGGGCATACTCGATCTAAACGTGTACTCCGCGCAACCAAGCATGACGTGCCACCTGACAGACGACGATAAAACCGTGGGGACGTTCTACCTCTCGTTCTCTGGCAGGATTGGAAGGATGGATCTCAACGTGATCCCAAACCCTGTTTACTACTTGCCGGGCTCGGATATGCGGCAAGAAACAATAACGGTCAACCTCTTGGATACGGAGAGCAGAACGGCGATCCAGACTGCCCATGAGATAAAGTATGCCATAGCAAGAAACTGCACAGGAACGGACGTAACTTGGACGCCAGTTACGGACAATACGATACAGATCTATGACCGCGAGATCGGAAGGGGCGACTACATCTGTGTGAAGGCGTCTGCTATCGGATACGCCGACGCAAAGAAGTCTGTGAGAACGGTTCCGATCACGGTGACGTTCAGCACGCCGTCAGGCGCGACGATCAACGGATATCTCGCACAGTTCCCCGTAAAGTTCGAGCAGGAGTGCCACGTGAACAAGAAGGAATTCCTCGAAGAATGTACCGCAGAAATCCACATGCCAGATGAGCTCAAAAAGGCGTTTGGAAAAGATGGGCCGCGTGTGGAGAGAGATGAAGCGGATGCAGAACACGCCACCATAGTGATTCCTGAAATCAACTTCCAGAAGCTAAAGGGCGGCGAATACAAGATTCGGATAATACCCAAGGCGCAAATCAAGGGCGGTGGCGAGGTTTACGGTCCGGAGTACAACATCATCGTGAAATCCCCAGAACCCTGGCAGAAGTGCTTCCAGATTAAGGTAGACGTCCCCAAGATCGCGGCGATGGGAGATCTACGCTGGGCGATAGACTACAATCTGGCAGAGGAACCACAGGTCAAGGTCACCATAACGAAGAAGGGCTTGCCAGGGTGCGATCAGTACAAGATTAAGTACGGAATCATAGAGACGATAAACAACACAGATTACCCGCTGGGCAACGGGGAATACGGAAAAGGCTTCGAACTAAAGGCGCCCGTAAAAACGGGCGTATTCCAGTACAAGGTTGAAGTGACGTATGACGTAT
The DNA here is from genome assembly GCA_027074515.1 of Microcaldota archaeon. GTDB lineage: Archaea > Iainarchaeota > Iainarchaeia > JAADDC01 > JAADDC01 > SZUA-1452. Next base: position 1,510 of record JALTCQ010000090.1, read on the forward strand.
ATGCAAACAAGAAGAAGGTGGGCCACGCAGAAATTTGGAAGAATGGTAAAATTGTAAACAAGCTTCCTGATAATGCACTAACAGCAACACTAACGAAAGACAGCACGGGAAAGAAGTGGACAATAAAAATAAGCGGGCTTCCCGCGGGATGCAAGGAGGCCATTATCGGTCATGCGACGCTGACGCCCGCGGATCCAAACACCCTCGGGCTATGGGTCCCATGGGACGGTGCGCTCTATCTGCCAGCAACTGGTAGAATATCGAATACGGAAGATGGGGTGATGGCAAACATCTCCCCGATACTGTACGATGCACAAACGTTTGGAACGCCATACGATGGCAAACCCGAGACTATGTACTTCACGGAGAACGTACAAGGAATTGTGTACTCGCAGGAAGGGCTAGCCAATTACGAGAACAGTCTGAAACAGATTGGAGACCCCATCGAATATTGGCCCGGTGAGAAGAT
>JALTCQ010000091.1 GCA_027074515.1 Microcaldota archaeon
GGCTGGGCAAGCACGGCCTCCGCCTTGTGCAGCCCGTTCTTCACAAGAACGCCACTCGCCCCGAACATGCCGAGTATGAATATGCCCGTCAGTATGAGGTCCAAGGAGAGCACGCCCCTCACGGTCTCACCACCCGGGGATTGTAGCCGAGCTTCTGGTAAGTAGAGCGCAGAGCAGCGTTTATCTCGTCCAAAGGCCAACCTACCACATCCAGATACACGTTAATATCCTTACCCGAGCTTGGGTAAGCTACAACGAACCAGCGGATTGCTCCGTCACGAAAGCTGTTAAGCTCGTAGGAGTAACCCGCGCTGACGCCGTTAATGAGAGCGCCCAAATCATACGTAAACTGGGGAAAGTCGGGATACGCCTGCGCAAGGATCGCAACTGCCATTGCGACAACAGAGGCGAAGACGATGATGTACTCAGCAGTTTGGCCCCTGCGCATCAGCTCACCTTTACCTTTCCGCCCGTCCGCGTGAATATCTGGGAGTAGTACACGCCGCCACTGAACGTGTTCTTATCCACAAAGCTCAGAGGAAGTCCAGTGATCTTGAACACACAGTAGCCTGCCGTGCACCCCGGAACAGAGGCGTAATTGCCATCAGTGGGAACGTTCGCTTCTATTTCGTTGTTTTGCAGGGTAAGAGTAACGCCGATGGGCACGTAGAAAACGACAGTCGTAGAAGAACCGTCTGCCCCTGCTGAAAGGAACTGTAAGGCGTTGTAAATCTTGTCCATGGATACCCGCGTTCTCGTCATCTTAGACATGTCCTCTGCGACGTTGGTGGAAACCGTCTGGGCTGCAGTGAGGACCACCCCTGCATACATGGTCACGGCGAGGAGCACCAAGAGGAACTCCAGCGCAATGCTTCCCCTCACGCCATCACCCTGCCAACGTCTGAACCAGGCGGACTCGGTACGTGTTCACCGTTTGAATGGCTTCCTCCGCCTTCTTCATGAGCACAACCACGGACATATACCCAATCACTGCAACGAGGATGCCTATGCTCGTGAGAAGGAGGTACTCTGTACTCGTCTGCCCACGATTGTCCATGTGTATAAGAAGGTGCGGAGAAATATAAAGGCACCGTGGAATAGCAATAAAAACCTGCAAAGCGTATTATGGGCATGAAAGGGCAAACAGGCGTGGAGTATCTTCTTATGATTGGTGGTGTGCTGCTTACAGCCATTGTGATTGGAGCGTACCTGACCACCGCTGCGAGCAAGATATACAACGAAGTAACTGGCACCTCCGGGGCGACACTATACGTAAACGGAGTAACTAATTCGCTCGCGTACTGGAAAGATCCAAGCACACTAGACAGCGCCACGTTCCTTACCGTAAACAGTAGCACCGGCACGCTTACGGCCAATGGGAAGATCGTAGCCAACGATGTCTGCACCACCGCGGGGAAGTGCTTGAGCACCGTGAGCGGTGGAGGTGGGGATACAAGCGCTTGGAAGCAGAACGGAGCTGCTATATACTACACTGGAGGGAATGTAGGTATCGGGACTGCGAATCCCGGCTATCCGCTGGATATAAATGGAGACGTACAAGTATCCGAAACGCTACATGCAAAAACGGTAGATACAAATAACCTGTGCTTCGATGGAAACTGCGCAAGGATCATCCCGATCACGTTGCTAGTACCAGGTCACACGATATTTAAAGATACTTCGCATCACAGCGTTAATAGCAACGAATGGAAGCAAATTGCAGAATACACTGTAAAAGAGTCTGATATGGATCCACCCGCGAAACACATACGTATAAAAATAAGTGTGACAGCAGACTTGTCAAAATTCGACTCATTATTCTTGAGATATCAGATAAACGACGGTCCTATGAACCAAGTGGTTGGCACTGGCACACATGTTACAATAACAAAAGGAGACATATACGTAAATAGCGGGGACACGATAAAAATGTACGCAAAAACATACTATAATTCCACTGGAACAGTGAACGGCATATCGATAACCCAGACGGGGATCCAAGGAAAGATAATATTCCAGGATAGCTGACGGTCATTAACAAAAGGTAAAAAGAAAACTGCAAAATATAACACGGTGAGTAGAACGTATGGGCATTACCTGTGGAACTCACAAGAGCGATAGTGTTGCTCTTCCCAACACTCCTACTCTTCTCTGTGACTAATGCATTTGCGTTTACTGCGTACGACGTAAACTTTGATCCGCTGGTTCAATAGTCCCATCCCCATGGAACCAAATAGGCTACCTTTTCGTAGTGGATGGCAACGGGAACATATTCCTGGGAGCGGCAGAAGCGAACTTCGGAATGTCCAGCATACCCCCGCTGTTATCCTCTCTTATGATATACTCCAACCCGTTGGCTGAATTTGTTTTTGAAATAAATAACATGCATGCATACGCGGCAGGATATCCCACGAGCAACAAGAAAACATACCAACAGCGAATGCTCTCGTGTTCCATGCAGCCTCGAGGCCAGTCGCGTCAATAACGTAAATAACGTACGATGGTAATATTTACGCTAAGGGGACGACTGTTTATGCAAATTCTCAGGCAGGATGCCCCTCAGACTACCCATACTGCAACACAAATACGTGAGACATATACTACAGAGACTACTACTGCGACTAAAGCTCATGGACCTGCAACCACACAGACTATCTCTACCAAGACTGTAACGATTACGCATATGACTCTGATGGAAATAATGTAGATGTCACCGGCGCATGCACAGACTACAATCTCTGCTCTGCAGGAGATACCTCTTGCCCCTTTACAAAGTACACAGACACGTGCACTGGCACTCAGATCATAGTAGTGGACAATTTGTACACAGACACTGTTAGAGAGTACGTTGTGGACTCTAATGGAACTGGGTGCACATACAGCGATATTAACGTATATTCCTGTAATTTCTCCAACGGCGTCGCATACATGCACGTCTGCAGCAACGGAAGGAGAGCGGAAGTAAACGGGGAATGCTGCACAAACTCCGACTGCCCCACGCCGCCTCCAGGGTATTTTTATCTTTGTCGGGGGCATCAATGCCAAAAATACAGAAAACCGAAAATAAAAGACTAAAGATATCAAAAGCCATATTGGAGCAATCAAACCACTCCCTAAAAACCTTTCCTTTTTCCTGCTCGATACCCTTTTAAACGCAATGTTGGGATAGTAGTATTGCCGCGCAGGCGTTGGCGGCGACTGGGCAGGCGCCCGGCATGACGCCGCGTATCCATGTGCGGTGACAATCAATGAGGATCCGAGTTTTCTCACGCTCATCGCTCGGGTCTGATGTGGGCGGCCAGGAGCCAACCTCGCAGGAGAGCGGGAGCCAACTTTGACCCGCGTAGCGGGAATGAATTTCTGGCTTGACTCAGAGGCAAAGCCGATGAAGAATTCACACTCTCTTGCATAATCTCTTGCAGGGAAGCTCTCCCGAGCATCCTTGCGGCCAACTCCAGTTGATCCTGCTGGAGGGTACTGCTATCGGGGTCGGACTAAGCCATGCAAGTCTTGGGATCAGGGCTGGCTGGTCCCGGCGCACGGCTGAGTAACACGTGGCCAACCTGCCCTCGGGAGGGGGATAACCCCGGGAAACTGGGGCTAATACCCCATAGGTGAGGAGTGCTGGGATGCGCCTCACCGAAAGGGTGCGGTCCCCTGCTGACCGTTACCGCCCGAGGATGGGGCTGCGGCGGATTAGGTAGTTGGTGGGGTAACGGCCCACCAAGCCGACGATCCGTAGGGGCCATGGGAGTGGGAGCCCCCAGAAGGGCACTGAGACAAGGGCCCTAGCCCTACGGGGTGCAGCAGGCGCGAAACCTCCGCAATGCGGGAAACCGTGACGGGGTGACCCCGAGTGCCAGAGGGGGAATCCTCTCTGGCTTTTCCCCGATGTACACAGTCGGGGGAATAAGCGGGGGGCAAGGCGCGTGGCAGCCGCCGCGGTAACACGTCGCTCCGCAAGTGGTACCCGCGGATATTGGGCCTAAAGCGTCCGTAGCCGGCCCGGCAAGTCCTCGGTTAAATCGGCGGGCTTAACCCGTCGGCTGCCGGGGATACTACCGGGCTCGGGACCGGGAGAGGCCGAGGGTATTCCCGGGGTAGGGGTAAAATCCTGTAATCCCGGGAGGACCACCTGTGGCGAAGGCGCTCGGCCAGAACGGGTCCGACGGTGAGGGACGAAAGCTGGGGGATCAAACCGGATTAGAGACCCGGGTAGTCCCAGCTGTCAACCATGCGGACTAGGTGTCGCGCGAGCTACGAGCTCGCGCGGTGCCGGAGGGAAGCCGTTAAGTCCGCCGCCTGGGGAGTACGGCCGCAAGGCTGAAACCTAAAGGAATTGGCGGGGGAGCACTACAAGGGGTGGAGGGTGCGGTTCAATTGGATTCAACGCCACACACCTCACCGGGGGAGACGGCAGGATGAAGGTCAGTCTGAAGGGCTTACCTGACTCGCCGAGAGGTGGTGCATGGCCATCGTCAGCTCGTGCCGTGAGGTGTCCTGCTAAGCCAGGCAACGAGCGAGACCCGCGCCCCTAGTTGCGACGGTTCGGGAGACCGGACCGGCACTCTAGGGGGACTGCCGGCGTAAGCCGGAGGAAGGAGCGGGCGACGGTAGGTCAGTATGCCCCGAATCTCCCGGGCTACACGCGCCCTACATTGGCCGGGACAATGGGAAGCGACCCCGAGAGGGGGAGCCAATCCCCTAAACCCGGCCTCGGTTCGGATCGAGGGCTGGAACTCGCCCTCGTGAAGGTGGAATCCCCAGTAATCGCGCGTCACTATCGCGCGGTGAATACGTCCCTGCTCCTTGCACACACTGCCCGTCAAGCCAGCCGAGTGGGCTCCGGTTGAGGCGGGCTCCTTCGGGGGTCCGTCGATTCCGGGGTCCGCGAGGGGGGCTAAGTCGTAACAAGGTGTCCGTAGGGGAACCTGCGGACGGATCACCTCCTCTGGTGGTTCGTCGCGGGGGCAAAAGCCCCCAAAACGTGTGTGCGCTCTCCTGCGGGGGCTCAAACTGGCCGCCCACATCCAGAGCATAAACTCTCATAAATGCAAGTTACCTGATTCTTCGCATGGCCTACGAATTCCACCCGCGTTTCAAGTACTCCCGCCCAATGCACATCTTTCTTGAAGCTGGTCTACTGAAACGCATGCCCCGAAGCGGCTGGTTCATGGCTGGGGTAGAGAATCCGGAAAGCGTGGCAGAGCACTCCTGGCGCGCAGCGGTGATTGCATACTTCTTCGCAAAGGAAGCAGGATTAGATCCGTATAAGTGCGCAACCATGGCGGTCTTCCACGACATCGCCGAAACACGCGTCTGGGGCATCCCCTGGCTGCCAAGGAGAAGGGGGTACCTCAGCAAGGACGAGGAGAAGGCGGCGTGGGAGCTGCTGCAAGACGAGGAACTGTTTGGCCTTTGGAAGGAAGTGGACGAGAAGAACACGCCAGAGGGAAAGCTCGTCAAGGACGCCGAGTACTTCGAGATGGCAATAACAGCCTACGAGTACGCGCGTGAGGGTTATGAATCTGCAAAGGAGTGGGCAGATAACCTCGAGGGCGCCTGGAGAACAGAGGTAGCCAAGAAGTATTACGCGGAGCTCAAGAAGCTGGGGCCGGAGGGTGTTGCAGAGTTCTGGAAATGGTTCGCCAACGGACTACCCGGGGAAGACGTGGGAGAAACGCAACAATAAAAACAGAAGAAACCCAAAGAGTAACATGCGCGGGAACACGCTGGCAGTAGTGGCAATAGCCATCATCATCGTTGTTGGAGCGGCCATCTACGCCGCGGTGCAGACAGTCGGAAAGGGTTCCGGCCAAGGTCAAGCTCCAACAGGAGCACTCACGAAACAAGTGCCGCAACAGGTGAACACCCCCTCCACACGAACGGGCACGAGCGCGGCAAGAGGAACAAGCGAGACGCAGCCAAGACTACGCGAGGATCTCACAGACATAGAGATGAACGGCAATGGTGACTCGTGCAACGGCCCGCTCTTCTGGACGGGAACGGACTGGAAGAACTGCTCATACCTCACACACCACGAGTGCGAGGGCGGAAAAATACTGACAATCGCAGGCATCTGTGGCGAGAACGGCTGTGAAGAAAAGACAGTAGAGGAACAGCCGTGCAACGCGTGCAGAACCGTAAAGGTCTGGGGAAAGAACGACGCCGTGTGCCTGAAATCGCCTGAAGACAACGTTATCGTGCTTGAGTGTGGCAAAGACAACGAGGAGAACGCCTGCTGTTGCTACATAACCCACCACACGTACACCCTAAAAACGCCCGTGCCAGCCCAGCAAATATGGATAAAATTCAAGCCAGGCTATGGTGCAGGCTGTCCAGCAGAGGTCAGCGCGGTGATAAAGGAACCAAACGGCAAGAAGACGGTGATCCAAGCGAACAAAGCGCTGGGCCACGTAGTTGGATACATGCATGCGGAACTCAATGGAATGCGTGTGTCAAAGGTACGAGTGATCGAATCCGCGGGCTGCTACTTGGACAAATCTGCAGTGATCATAGAAACCGGTGGAGCGAGCTGAGATGCAGATCTATGTCCGCGCCAAGAAGGATAAGGACGCGCTGGAGCACGTGTTCAGGACAGAGT
>JALTCQ010000092.1 GCA_027074515.1 Microcaldota archaeon
CCTGCGCTGGTTAAAGGAGTTTGTCAGCTCATTGAATACGGAGAAACAGTGGATCTTCTTCAACAACGTGTGGATGTACGAGGATGCCCTGCGGTTCAAGGCGATGATGCATGAAGGACGTTGATCGCGAACTGGAAAAGGCCGGGAAGAAGGGGCATAGGTACGTGAAGAAATCCTTCGAGCGGAGGAAAGAACAGATAAGGGAAAAATGGCTGAGAAAATCGGGACAGATCCTGCGGGAGTTCCAGAAGTACTTAAAGGAAAGAATGGGGTGTGGGGATGCCTGAAATATTCAAGGGGCCGCTGGAAGAAGTGGAGGATTTTGAAAGAAAGCTTGCGAAGAAGTACGTGCACCTTGCAGAGAGGAACTACGAGGAAAAGATCCGCAGGGATTTTGCAATTTTCGTTCTAAAGCACTTGGCAGAGATGGCACGCCGCTGCGAAGATAAAAAGGAGGACACGAGCCTGGGCAAGATAGGAAGACCAAGATAGGGCCTCGGGGAGGACCACTTCATCATCACTCAGCAGGGGTAAAAACCTCATCGGCCCAAGTATTTTTGGATGTTCAAAAATAAAAAGAGTTGATCTAATTATTTTTAGGGGGTGATACCATGGACGGAGGGTGGAGAGAGATCGAGCGCGGCGCCATAATAACTGCGGGGGAAGCAGCAGAGCGAGCGCCAAAGCTGTTCGGCATACCCACTGGCGTCGAAAGGCTCGACGACCTCTTCTTCGTGACGAAAATAGAGGACGGGAAGCCAACAAAGGTGCCACTCAGCGGAATTCCGTCCCGCGCGGTTATAAACATAACAGGCGTTCCAGATACTGGCAAATCCCTCATAGCAGAGCAGTTTACCGTTAAACAAGCGTCTCTTGGCTATCCTGTCGCGTTCATCACGGTGGAAAGCCCAGCCACGTTCGTAACACAGGGACTGATGCAGAGAGCGGCGGCAATGGGCATAAACTGGACGGATATTGAAGATAATATCATACTCATCGATGCAGCATCCAACACACGCCTGAGGGACGATGTGGACGTCCTGTTGGACACATTAGCATACGCAATACGCTCCTTCGACACGAAATCGGTTGTTATTGATTCCATAACGGGCCTATTCGAGTCCAAGGAGATGATGGCGCGCAACGTCGTCAGGCGAATATTCAACTTCCTGAAGAAATGGGGGCAAACGGGCATCTTCATCTCCCAGAAGCGCAGCACACAGGAGGAAGAGAGTGCAGAAGCAGCAGGGGGCTACGCAGTGGCTCACATCGTGGACGGAACCATCGTCCTCCACAAAAAACTCATCATGAAGCCATGGGAAGAGGAAACCTTCGGCGTCCCCATTGGAGACGTTTTGAGAACCATCCGAATCGATGGGATGCGCCTCTGCGGCCACGACACGAGAACCCACGTGATGGAGATCACAGACGCCGGGCTGGTTCGTGTGGGGCCACCCCTCTCGGAGATCGTCCGAAAGAGGAGGTGATGGAAATGGTGGTGGTAATTAACAAACCCGTAACGGCTGAATCCGTGGACGATATGGCGTTCAAGGTGTTCATAAAGTCGCTGGAGATCCTTGGAGGTCCAAGAAAGCTCGTGGAATATAGGAACCTCACGTGGGTTCCATCACTCATGGCTGCGGCCTACGCGGTGGTCCTTCACGATAAAGGGAAGACCGCGGAGGAGATTGCAGAATTCTTGGGCATGACCAAGCAGACAGTTAAGCGCATGCTCTCTGCAGACCCGGAGGAAGTCATGGCAAAGCTCAGGGGCGAAGAATTGGAGAAAGACGAGCACACGGCTGGAGGCATAGCGAAGGAGGCGTGGAGGCGGCTCAAGGCAGGAGAAGACATAAACATAGCACTGTCGTCCACACAGAAGGCAGTGGAAGCAATAGGGCCAGCCTGGGCGGTCCTCGTGCTGACAAGGATCAAGGGCATTGACTTCCCAGTAACAGACGCAGAGG
>JALTCQ010000093.1 GCA_027074515.1 Microcaldota archaeon
TCGGTGATCCTTGTCAGCCCTTGCTCGAGCTCTCTTGTGTTGGGTGCTTCCTTCGGTGCGGACTGAATGCGGGCCCTTAGCTCGTTGATTCTTTCTTGCAGGATTTGCTGCTCTTTTTTCAGTGCCGCCAGCTCTTTCTGAGCGTCTTCTGCCTGTTGGATCTCCATATCTATTTTTTTCAGGTCCCCCTCTGAAGCTTCCTCTACCGTGCCCCATTTTTCCTCGATTTTGTGCAGGGCGGCTTCCTTTTCTCTTATGGCCCCTTGGATCCTTGCTATTTTTTCGCGGATCTCATTTAGTTCCTGTACCCTTTTCTGCAGTTCATCACCGCGCTTGGATAGCTCTGTTAGCCGTTCCTTGGCCTCCGATAGCTTTTCCTCCAGTTCCCGTATTTGGGCAAGCGTTGTGCTTCGTCTCTTTTCCAAGTTTTCCAGGGTTTCCTCTGCTTTTTGCCTTGCTTCCTCCCAGTTCTGGCCCCTGAACAGATCAAGCTCTCTTTTTAGCCTGTTCCGTACCCTCGTGACGATCTGCTTTGCCGTGCTGAACTCGCCCAGCTCGATTAGGTCGTCGAAGAGTTGCTTTCGCTCTTGTGGCTTGGCATCACGAAGGATGTACGCCATCTCGTTTTGCCTGGCATACACAGCTTCCTTGAAGAGCTTTTGATCCATCCCGAGGATCTTTATGATTTCCGAATCCACGTCCTTTGCCCTTTCAGTGATTATCGTCTTGGCGCCCCTCAGTTCTGCAAGTTTCTGCCCCTTCGCGGTGAATACGCGCCTTACGGAGTATTCCTTCCCCTTTACCTCGAATACGAGCTCTACGGAGCCTTCAGCGGCTCCCTCGCGGAGCACCCTCTCGTAATACCCTTTTTCTGGCGGTCCAAAGAGTGCGAAGAATATGGCTTCGAGCACGGAGGACTTTCCGGCGCCGTTTATACCAATGATTACGTTTGTTCCCTCGTCAAAGCGCAGGTCCGTGTCGTAATGGCTGCGCCAATTCTTCAGTCTAACGCGTTTTATCATGATGCATTTATAAGCATCGCTCTCCATAAAAACTTTGAATGGCAGTGGAGCGTGAAGTTTATGCGGTTCGTCGCGGACGCAATGCTTGGCAAACTCGCCCGTTGGCTACGAATTATGGGCTATGATACCCTCTGTGCAGCGGATATGCCCGTTGATGATGACGATCTGTTGAACATCGCCTTGGACGAGGACCGAATTCTCCTCACGCGCGACCGCGAGCTTTACCACCGTGCCATAAACGCAGGGGTCCGTGCAGTTTACGTTGCCTCCACGGACATCGTCACCCAACTCGTTCAGCTCGTCAAACTCGTGGGACTGGAACTGAGGGATGAACCGGCAAAGACCATTTGCCCCTCCTGTAACGGACCGTTGGTGCCTGTTTCTCGCCACGACGTCCGTGGTCTCGTTCCTTCCACTGTTCTTGACACGCATACGAAATTCTGGATGTGTCAGAGCTGCGGCCAGGTTTTCTGGGAAGGCTCACACTGGAAGCAGATCAAAGAAATCGTTGCGAAGGTGAGGGAAGCCCTTAAATGAGCGTGCTTCCCTCTAGGTTCACGCTTTCCACGTGTGGAAGGCTCCTGAGTGTTTCCTCTACCTTGTCCACAATTCCGCCGGTGTCTTCCATGGAAACGCCGACGATGAGCGCCTTGAGGCCGAAGGCGATAGGTTCCTCCTTTATTTCCTCCAGCTTTGCCTCGGCAGGAATGCTTTCCTTGATCGCTTCCTTCAGCTCGTCGAAGTGCTCCATATCATCTGGCATAACCTTGAAAATTGCGAGAACTCTACCCATTTAACCACCTCATGGTCCCTCGAAGCCGCAGCTCGGGCAGACCCACGTGTTGCCCTTTGCACGGCAGGTTTCGCAGCGAACTATCTCCTCCCCGCACACGGGGCACTTGA
>JALTCQ010000094.1 GCA_027074515.1 Microcaldota archaeon
TGCCCTGACGAGCCCTCCGAGCTCTCTTAGCTTCAGCGTCAGCCTGTCGCTCTTTCCGCTTCTGTTCTTTGCCTCGAGTATCACTACTTCGACAGCCTCCTTCGTGAAGTGGGGTATTTTTCCGTCTCTTTTTACTTCCTGCGCCACGAACTGCACGAGCTTTCTCCTGTTCTCTGGCGTGTCTGGCATATCCTCATTTACCACGATCTCGTACCCATACCCTCTGATTCTTGAACGGAGTGCTGGATGCATCTTTTTTAGGTCTTCCCAGTTGCCTGCTATGACGAGGATGAAGTCTGCAGGTGCGGGTGTTGTTCTCACGAGGGAGCCAGCGCTGCGCTCGCTCTGTCCCTTTATCGGATACTTCTTCTCCTGGATCGCCGTGAGCAGTTCTTGCTGGTCGTGATACGCTATGGTTCCTATCTCGTCTATGAAGAGGACACCCTTGTGTGCCTTGTGTATCGCCCCAGCTTCCACCCTTAGGTGTGCAGGCGTTCCAAGGCCTCCCGACTGGAATGGGTCGTGCCGCACGTCTCCCAGAAGCGAGGATGCACGGGCTCCAGTTGCATCCACGAAGGGGGCTTTCTTCTTGCCGGAGTTATCTATCAACAGCTTGGGCACCTCGTACTCCGGGTTATACTTCTGGCGCATCCCGAGAACCGTTGCTACACTCATAATTCCAGAGAGGATCACGAAAGCAGCGTACACGACGTCGGAGTACACCTTTGCCTGCCAGAGCCACGTGACAAGGAGGAAGAACGCAAGGGGCAGGAGCATGTAGAGGAAGAACTTGTTCTGATACCTTGCGTATGCGTCTAGTCTTGCCTGCTCCACGATTTTCTTCCCTTGCCCTGCAGGAACGGTCTTTATGATGGGGTTGTTCTCGTCCTTGGGGTTGGGGTAAACGAGGAAGTCTTCCAGGTTTTCGGCGGGCAGAATCTCTGCCATCGCCTGCGCGAGCATGCTCTTCCCAGTCCCGGGCGGTCCTAGTAGAAGCACGTGTCTCCGCTGTTTCGCAGCCTGTTTAACTATCTCCACGGCGTTTTCCTGACCGATTACCTGGTCTATGAGCCGCTCTGGGACGGGAACCTCCTCCGTGGTTTCAAATTCCAAGCCAATATCGTCCAATGCGCCCACGTAGTAATGGGCAACATACTGTATTAATCCCTTATGTTCCGATTTTTTCGTGCTGGGGTTCTATCTCCTTGGCCGTCTCACAGATCTGGCCCGCTGGGAGGTTCGAAGGCTTGCCGAGCGCAGAAAGGAGCGATTTCGATCAGTTTCCGAGCGGTTCGTTCTCGTTGGATCTGACGACCTGCGTTTCTATGATAGGGTGGCATACTCGCGCTTTTTTGGCAAGGTCTGGTTCTCCTTCCGCCGCATTTCTGATTTTCCAAGACTCCTGCGTTCTTCGGGCTTACAGAGATTTCTCTTGGAGTCTGGAAGCTTTGCGATCCGTAGCGTTGATTCTTACGATCCCCGGCACCTTGGCTGGTACGTTGATGGCAGGGTGGATTTGAGGAGCCCGGACGTCGTTGTGTCTGTCCTTCGTGCGGGCAATCGGCATTATGTAATTGCCCCCACGCATTTCGTTCGCGGTGCTGACTTTTCTCCGCGCGATGCGAGGAACAGGCCATTTTTCCACCCCACCGCGATGAACGCAAGGGAGGCGCGTCTCCTGGTGAATCTTTCAGGTGTTCTGCCCGGTGAGCGTTTTGTTGATCCATTCTGTGGGACAGGTGCTCTTTTGGTGGAGGCGGGGCTTGTTGGCGCGATCCCCACGGGTGTTGACAGGGATCCCGCGATGGTCGAGGGTGCCCGGAGGAACTTGGCAGCTTTTGGAGTCGTGGGGGACGTGGTCGTCGGTGATGCACGGAGCCTTTCCGGCAGTTTTGATGCAGTTGCCACGGACGTTCCCTAC
>JALTCQ010000095.1:0-367 GCA_027074515.1 Microcaldota archaeon
AAGCCGTCGGGCCTCGGAGCGGCCCGGCGGTCATACTTCTCCATCAATGCCCGCGATGGGCAGATATCTGCGCGCCGGTAGTCTAGCCTGGTAGGACGTCGGCCTTCCACGCCGACGACCCGGGTTCGAATCCCGGCCGGCGCACTCCATTTCATTGGAGTTCGATTTCGTATCTGGGGGTTCGACCCCCAATACTCAGTGCCGGCTGATGTGGCAGCCGTTCGAATCCCTGCCGGCGCATGGCCGCCGTGCCAGCCAGCGTCACTGCGGGGCCGGTTGCTTCACAACCGACCGCACATTCTCTTTGTTTAATGCCTGCTGAGCGAAGCGAACGCAGGGCGCGCGGGGTCAGAGTATCCAATTATAC
>JALTCQ010000095.1:377-6412 GCA_027074515.1 Microcaldota archaeon
CGGCGTGCGTTATCTCATTGATGTAATGAGCTGGAAGATTTTTGCCATTGTGGCGATGGCAGCGGCTGTGGTAGCGGCTGGATACCTAGCAATTCACGCCAATAAGCACGTAAACGGAGTGATACTGCCAGGCAAATATCAAAAAATGCTCGGAACGGGAATAGATGTGGACTGGGTGAACTTCGACATCAATTACCTCAGAGTGGCGAAAGATTTCCGAGAGCGCGGCTTTAACACTGTGAGAATACGAATCCGAGAGTGCAACACGTCAGAGGCGTATCTCCATCGCATCAAAGAGGTTGTAGATGCATCGGTACAGGCAGGACTTGTCCCCGTGGTAGCTTTTAACGCCAGCGAATTCAAGGAGCGCCCAGATACCAACACAATGCTCTGCACACTTAGAATGTGGCAAGCGCTGGCAAGAACACTAAAGAACGAGCCGTACACGGTGTCCTACGATTTGATAATAGAACCCAGCGAGGGCCTGGATACCAATTGCAAAATTCTGAACGAGTTCTATGCGCGGGCAGTGCGTGAAATACGTGCAATTGATCCAAGCCGCATTATATTTATCGCACCAAACCACTTCTCATCGCCATACTATTTGAGGTGTTTGCAGCCGCTGAAAGACAGATATTTGATGGCAGAATGGCATTTCTACGCGGCAGGCCCAAGGAAGCACGGAAAGAAAAATTTATGGACGACTGGCACGCCTGCCGAAAAGAACGCGATACTTACGGCCATAGACGCTGCCCATGACTGGCAAAAGCAAACGGGAATACGGACGTGGGTCGGCGCGTGGATGCCCGGAAACTACAATCACGGGAACGACTACAGCGTGCCAGAACAAGTACAGTTTGCGCGGTTCATGACTTGCGCCTTGCGTCACGCAGGAATCCCCTTCGCAATTAACGCCGGAAAACATTTCTACAACTACAAAACATATACTTGGATGCCTCAGATGGCCCCCGTGCTTGACGCAGTTCTCCCACCATGTACCGCCAGCACTCAATCAGACTTCAGCAAATCTTTGGCGTCCAGCAGCACGGGGAAACCTCTAAGCAGTGAGTAGATCACAAGATACAGTGAGTACCAGAAGATGAACGCTGCGCTAAGAGCTATAACACCGTAGGCGTAGAGCAAGAGCAGGAAGAAGAACAAAGCCTTTGACGCGCCGTATAGTCCCCTGCTTATGCGCGAACTAACAAAGATCTTGCCCCAGCGCGAGTGTATCATTCCATAAACTGATTTTCCTCTCTCCGCAGCCATAGCACGGAATGCATCGGTTAGAACAGCCCGAGACAGAATGATGATCGGCGCCCACGCGGGCACAAACCCCATCGCAGTGTAAGTGATCCAAAACGTGATTTCGGTAATTCTATCACCCGCCACGTCAAGCAGGGAGCCGAGAACGGTTGCGTGGTTCAACTTTCTGGCAATGTAGCCGTCAGCATAGTCTGCAGCAAAGATTACCAGCAACAACAGCGCCCAAAACCACCACACTGGCCAGTGGAGCGCAACTGCTGCTGCGATTAGATACACGAGAGCTGTTCGCGTCAGCGTGATCCAGTCCGCTACGTCCACGAGTTTAATAGTGCTAACGAAAATAAAAGTCAATCAGTCGATGACTTTTTCGATCCACCCCGTCCAGACCAAGAAGTATGCGGCAATCAGGCCACTGAACACGTTACTGAGTGCCATTCCAAAGAACGCTCCCGTTGCACTATTCCAAAGGGTTGCAAAGGTGTACGCCAGGCCGACGCGGAACACCCAGAGCCGTATTATTCCAAGAATCGCCGAGATCTTTGTCTTTCCCGCGGCGCGGAGAGCGTTGATCACTGGGAAAAAGATACCGAAGAACGGGACGGATAAGGAAAAATAGAACAGAAGGGCTGAACCCAGGCGGACAACTGCGGGATCGGAGATGAACACGCGGACAAGCGGCGTGCGTAGCAAGAAAACGATCGTTGCAAGCACGGACGCCACGGTAAAGGTTGTTCTGACCGTCGTGTAAAGAATTGCCTTTGCCCGAGCATACTGCTCCGCACCGACGTTCTGGCCGAACATCACCGCGGCGGCACGGGAAAGCCCCATTGTCACGGCAGATATGAGGTTTATGATGCGCATCCCCACACCGTAGGCGGCCACGGCGGCAGAACCAAACATGGACACGATTGCCATGACAACTGCGAAGGCAATTCCGTTCGTACTCTGAGAGAGCGCTGCGGGTGTACCAATCCTCAACATCTTCCGCAGAACCGTAGCGTCAAAAACCAGATCCTTCGCGCGAATTTTTACGTGTTTCCAGCCCGTGAACAGGAGCCCCACCCCAACAAAGGATGCGAGTGCATTTGATATGGTGGTTGCGATCGCGGCGCCAACCACGCCAAGCCTCGGCAACCCCGCCCAGCCAAATATGAAGAATGGGTCTATAATCGCGTTGAAGGTCAGTGCTGCCACGTTGATCTTCGTGGGCGTCCACACGTCGCCAACTGCCCGAAAGACCGTGCCGAAGACGAAACTGCCAAAGGAGAAAGGAAGCGAAAGGAATAGTATGCGCAAGTATTGCAGGGCCAAGGGATAAACGTCTGGTGGTGTTCCAATGAGGCGTAAGAGTGAGGGCGCAAGTACGTAGCCCAGGCCTGCGCCAAGGATCGCCAACACGCCGATGAAAGAAAGCAAGTTCCCTGCGATTCGATCTACCTTCTCCCACTTCCCTGCCCCAACGTACTGGCTGATGAGGGCAAGTCCAGCGGTGCTGAAACCTGCAGCGAACATGACTGCGATGAAAATGAGGGGCCAAGATATCGCCGGCGCTGCAAGAGCTGCCTTGCCCAGTTTCCCGAGCCAGAAGCTGTCCACGAGGTTATACACGATCTGGACGATCTGGGCAAAGATCATGGGTGCTGAGAGTGCTAACAAGGTCCTCCGAATGTCCCCCTCAAGTATCTGCTCTCGCATTCGCTGTGGCCCCATAAAATCACCAAAAGAACAATCGAGCAGCAGAAAGAATTAGCAAAAATTAGAAAAAGAGGGTGGTCACTGGAAGCAGACTGTGCGGTCCTTCAGGCTGCGGTTCAGAAGGTCTGCGTGCTCCAGCGTCACGTGGTAGTCTCTTAGCGGCACGAGCTTCTCGTTCTCTAGCTTGTTGATGTACACGACACCCCCGTCGAGGTTCACCGTGTACACGAAGACGTTTCGGTTCTCAAAGAAGTCCTTGCGGCTCACAGCGTCAAGTGCACCCATTGCATAGGTTCTCACGTGGATTACAACGTCTGCGTCCACGCCTGCATCTGCCAGCCGGTCCACCACCTTGCCAAAGAGCTTCTTCGTTTCCTCTGCAGGTGTCTCACCGCCAAACTGGAAGACGACCAATCTAGGTGCGTAGTCAACGATCCTCTGAACGTCATCCTCGCTCTCCACCACGAAGATCCGCCCGGGGTTCTCGCTGTGAGCTATGAACGCTGAGAGTGTCGCAGAGCCCATGGCATCACATATGTAGTTCTTTGGAACAACCACTGCAACCTTGTTCGCACCGAGATCTGCAAGGGCCTTACCCACAAGGCGTCCTGTGAGCACCCTCAGGTAGATTTCTTCCTCAAATGTCGTCTTTGCCATGGTCATCACCTCCTGTTTTAACAGTGTTAAAAACGCTTTAAGTATTAACGCTGTTAAGACTACCTGGTAAAAATATCAAGAATTAGGCCCTCGCCGCAAGGGCGAGGCCCACAAAGGTTGCACCGCCCATCAGAAGGTCCAGAGCCACGTAAAGTCCAAGGAACCATACGGACGCCGCGGGCCAGGCAATTGCAAGCAAGATGCCCAATATCACGGTGATTATTCCAGAGGCGAGAGCCCAACCCCAGTACTCAAAGGAACCCCTGTTCTGCCAGGCTATCCATGCGCGGACAACGCCGATAGCGACGAACGTCACTGCAAGGGCGAGGGTAATTGCCGCAGCACCAAGCAACGGGTCGTAGAACGTCAGCACGCCGAAACCCATGTACAACAGTGCGAGAACGATGTTTGCTATCTTACTTACCCATCCGGAGGTGTGTGCAACTCCGTTATACAGCTGGAATATTCCCGCCGCAATCGCAAAAGCTCCAAAGATCACCGCTGTGAGCGCAGTAACCAAAGGCAGCATGAGCAGCGCTGCTACTCCGAGGGCGATGAAGAACACGCCCACTGCAAGCATCCATCCCCAGTACTCTTTTACATCTCCGAACATATTATCACCCATAAAAATATTGGATAATCAAAAATTTAAAGTGTTATCATGGAATCGATCGGCACTGTCTTCTGTTCCCCACTTTCTAAACTCTTGACCACCACTTGCCCCTTTTCCGTTTCCCTGCCAACAATCACCACAGTTCTTATCCCTCTTCTCTCAGCGTCCGCAAGCTGTTTTCCTAGCTTTCTTCCAGTAACGTCCATGAACACGCTCTTCCCACCTGCCCTGAGTTCCTTTGAGATTTGAATCGCCTCTCCCTCATAGCCCGGGATCACCGCGACGTAGACGTCCGCCTCCTTCGCTTGCAAATCCATAGAATCAACGTAGAGATCCAGTGCACGGTCCACGCCGATGCTCATGCCCACTGCCGGAATGTCCCTTCCGCCGAGCAGACCAATGAGCTTGTCGTAGCGGCCACCGCTGAGGATGCTCGTGGGCCTATCCACGAATGTTTCGAAGATTGGTCCCGTGTAGTAGTCCAGGCCGCGTACGATAAACAGATTAAACGTCCAGATTACACCGAAGTCGTCAAGGTACTCGCCCAACTTCAGAAGGCAGTCTTTGGCTTTCTTTATATCTTCCGTCGGCTCCGGCAGTTCATCAAGACCATTGTTAAATTCCAAAAAACGATCTAGGTATTTTCCAAGTTCGCCCAATTCCTTGCGTACCCCATCTTCTCCAACCTTATACCACTTGTCAATCGCTCTGTAGAACTCCGCTCTCCTTGATTCTGGCAGACCGACGTAGTCAGCAATCGCGTCTAACAACCGTCTGTCATTCACCTGGACCGTTCCCTCAAGTCCTGCACGTTTCAATGCAGTCCACGGCGCTGCAACGACCTCCGCGTCTGCTACAGGCTTATCTGAACCGAAGATATCCACATCCGCCTGGGTAAACTCTCTAAAACGTCCGGCCTGCGGCCTATCGTATCTCCAGACCTTTCCAATCATGTATCGCTTGATAGGTAGTGGCATCGTCTTGTTCTCGGCGAGAACGCGCGCTGTCGGAAGCGTTAGGTCGAAGCGCAGTCCTATTTCTCTTCCCGCCTTGTCCTTGAAGATGTAAAGCTCCTCGCGGATTTCTTCCCCGCCCTTAGACGTGAGCAGTTCTGCCGTCTCGAGAGCAGGTGTATCCCAGGGCAAGAATCCGAACTCACGGTACGTATCCTCTATGATCCTCAAAAACTCTGCACGCTTCACGCTAAAAGGCGGTAGGAAATCGCGGGTACCCCTCACACGCTTAGTGAAGTCCATCACCCATTTCGCTCACCGAAGAGTAGAGAGAGAAACTGTATTTATTTGGTTCGGTCCGCTCGTTTCTCCTGCAGTTGTTCCCATAGCTTGTCAAAGTCCAATAGTATTTTTGCCACAGCCTCGCGGAGTACCCTCGTCCCCGTGATGTATGGCACCTTGTCGCTGTTGTCCCGTATGCGCAAAAAGTTCGGGCCCATGCGAAAGCCCGCCAGCACATCACAGTCGCGTAGCGCATATATAACTGCCTTGAACTTCTTGGGATCGCCGTGGTGCTCCTCGTGCTCTTCTTCCTCCGGCGTTCTGTTCTCCCGATCCTCTACGAGCTCCACTCGACCGTCCTCGTAGACATCATAGATCCGGAAGAAGCGTGCATCGCCAAAATGTTCTTCCGTTAGCGTTAACCCATCGTCCAGCCCGAATGCCACGCGTAGTTTCTTCATAAGTATGACAAAGTGGGAGAAAGTTTAACATTGTTAATGCAGGCGTTCAAGGAGCGCGCTCACCACCGAGCTCGGATTCGTTGTGCTCAGTGAAACAGCGTTGGGATG
>JALTCQ010000096.1 GCA_027074515.1 Microcaldota archaeon
ATGACAACGTACGGGGGAAACGCCACGGAGCGGAGGTGCGCGTGGGCATTGTTATCTATGCGGTTGTGGTGATAATCCTCATCTTGCGGGGCGATCAGACGAAAGAGATTCAAGATATCGCGCTCTAGGCCAGGCTCCGCCTCATTAACAACAATGGAAGCCGTGGCGTGAGGGGCAAAAAGCAAAAGAATTCCATTCTGCACACCCCAACGGTTAAGAATTGCCCGCACATCCCCCGTGATGTCTACCATCTGCTCGGACCGCTTCGTTGCGAAGACCACCTCGTCGAACAGTACCCGCATGTAGTAAAAACACGACGCGGTTTTTAATTATTCATGAGGCTCTTCGTGGGCGTCCCCCTGCCCGCCGACGTAAGGGAAAAACTATGGGCATTCTGGGGAGTGCACGGGAAGAAACTGGAAAACACACGGTCTGTGGCCCCAGAAAACTACCACATCACGCTGAAATTCATAGGGGAAGTTTCGGAAGAGAGGGCAAAGAACATAGCGAACGTGCTGGAGAGTGCAGTGCCAGAAACGCGTTTCAAGATTCGCGTGGCTGGAATAGGTGGTTTTCCAGCAAGTTCCAAGGCGAAGGTGATCTGGGCAGGGGTGCTGGAAGGATCCCAAGAGCTGACAGCGCTGGGCGAGTACATCGACAGGCTCCTTGGTAGTCAAGGGGTGCCCAAGGAAACCAAGGCGTTCCATCCCCACGTGACGCTGGCAAGGGTGAAACGAGGCGTGGCGGACGTAACATCGCTTGCAAGACAGCGACCAGAGTTCGGGACATTCGAATTTCAGGGTTTCACGTTGTATCAATCCACGCTGACGCCAGAAGGGCCAATATACAAAAGCGTACGCGACTACGAGGTGGGAAAATGAAGATCACGTTCCTTGGGACCGGTGGCGGCAGGTTCGTCATGGCGAAACAGATGAGGAGAACTGCGGGGTTCGTCGTAAAGACCAAGGAATCGCTAATACACGTGGATCCAGGCCCGGGCGGGCTGGTATATCTGAACAAGCTACGCCTGAAGCCAAGACGGCCAGATGCGATACTTGTTAGCCACGCTCACTTGGACCACAGCCACGACACGGCACCGCTAATAGAGCTAATGACAGATGGAGGTAGAATGGAAAGGGGAACGGTACTTGCCTCCGATAGCGTGGTAAACGGCATAGATGGGTTCATTCCTGCTTTTGGGGACTACCACAAGAATATGGTGGAAAGAGTCCTCGTTTCTAGGCCCGGGAAGAAATATACCATCAGGGATCTAGAAGTGACAGCAACACCAACGTGGCACGACGACCCAACGGGAACAGGGTTCATCCTCAACGACGGGGAAACGATACTGGCATACCTGTCCGACACGGGCTACACGGAGGAACTCGGAGATGCTATTGAGAAAGCAGAGCCCACAGCAATAATATTCAACCTCATATTCGACGGGGAAGAGCGAACATCCCACACGAACCTCGACACGGTGCGATCAATCATTCAGCGCGTGAAACCACAGGTAATCCTCCTCCAGCACTTCGGAGCAAGGATCACGATGCGCAGGATGGAAGGGTTCCTGGCAAAGAAGATTGAAAAAGAAACGGGCATAGAAACGATAGCGCTTAGAGATGGAGATGTGGTAACGCTGCCATGGTTCGAAGAAAGAACAAGGAAAATTGATGAGTTCATTTGAGGATCAGTCGGGACACCTCTGCCACGGCAAAATCGTGAACCCTGTGAAACTCGTCCGCACTCTTCCCCGCCAAATCTGTGTGCAGCTCCGCGTTGTAGAGGAGCTCCAGAAGGGACCATCGACCCTGCTTAGGAACAAACACGCGGGGAATCACGACGAACTGGGGCCCATTATAGTTCAAGACAAGTAGGTGATATCC
>JALTCQ010000097.1 GCA_027074515.1 Microcaldota archaeon
AGCCGCGCCCTTTGCGCAGAGTACGTTCACCGTTTCGGCACGGTTCTTCACCACAACACGGACCAGGTAGAAGTGGTTGGCGGCCGCTCCAGGCCAATGTGGGGTGGCGGAGAGGTCATTAAGCCCATCTACATACTCCTTTCAGGTAGAGCCACGAGCTTCGTTGATGGGGAGTGGATCCCCGTTCATCGCATTGCGATAGAGGCTGCCAAGGACTATCTTTGGCAGAATTTCAGACATTTGGACGTGGAATCTCACGTTATCGTGGAATCCAAGATTGGAATGGGTTCTCTCGACCTGAAGCACCTTTTTGAGCAGAAGAAGGGGAACGTGCCCCTCGCAAACGACACTTCGGTAGGGGTTGGTTACGCCCCGCTCACGGAGACGGAGGCTCTTGCCCTTGAAGCCGAGCGTGTCCTGAACTCTGACCACTTCAAGCGGGAGGTTCCAGCGGTCGGCGAAGATATCAAGGTGATGGCCGTTCGCAAGAAGGATTACATTGACCTCACCATTGCCGCGGCGATGGTGGACTCCGAGCTCAGCAACGTGCAGGAGTATCTCGACGCGAAGGCAGCAATCTTTGAAACGGTCCGAGACCTTGCTGAGAACATAACGGAGAAGAACGTGGGCATTCACGTGAACACTGCTGACGATATCGAGAGCGGCATCGTGTATCTGACCGTTACGGGGCTATCCATGGAGTCTGGGGATGACGGATCCGTGGGTCGCGGTAACAGGGTGAACGGGCTGATTACTCCGTCCCGTCTCATGTCCACGGAAGCCGCCGCGGGAAAGAACCCCGTTAGCCACGTCGGAAAGATCTACAACGTGCTCGCGAACCAGATCGCCAAGGAGATTTACGAACAAGTTTCTGGTGTTACCGAGGTGTACGTGCAACTCCTCAGTCAAATCGGCAAGCCCATTGACGAGCCCCAGGTCGTGAACGTTTCGATACTGCCGGACGAGCATACGAAGGTTGAAGAGGTGCAGAAAGAGGCAGAGGAAATAGTTCACCAGCATCTGGATCACATCATGGACCTCGTGGATAAGCTGGTAAACGGCGAGCTGCGGGTGTTCTGATGCTGCTCGTCAGAACAGCCAGCATTCCCAACTCTATCTGGCACGTTGTTCCAGAGAGCACTCTGCGCGGCTGGGATACTGATGAGGGCAACGCAGTGGCCTTCGATGATCTTGACGAGCTTGTAGTTTTCCTAAAATCCGTACGCGCGAAGCGAGTGGTGGTTCACGGATCGGAGGATCTTTTCCGCAGAATCTCCGTCGCATTCACACCTGATAAGGTGGTTCGTGCTCAAGGGCCCGGGTGGGACGGCTCGGGTGATTTGTGATCCCGGGTTTCACGCTCGGGCCACAACCTCTTCTATCTTTTTGAGTACCCTTTCGATTCGATGAGCTGGGATGCGCATTCCTGCTGCCATTGGATGCCCTCCACCCTTTCCGCCAAGCGATTCAGCGATTTCTGAGGCGATCTCCCCGAGATGTATTTTCTGTTCTTCCCAATTCTGACATCGGAGCGAGCCCTTGATTGTCCCATCCATGTCCTGGCCGAGAACGATGATAATCCAATCGTGGAACTCGGGCACAAACGATAATCGCGTGGCCACGACGGAGTTTATCTGGTTGTATTTTTCCTTCGTCTCGATCACGGCTAGTTTGTTTTTCTCATCCCACAAGCGTGCGTACGCCTTGGGATCGTCCAGGTATTTCTGAACGGCCGATTCGAACTTTTTCTGCGCTACTATGAACGGCCTGTAGTTCAGGACGTCGTCAATGCTGTTGAGCCGGTCAAGTATGATCCAGTCGAGGTCCCTCAGATCCTGACTCGTTGCAAT
>JALTCQ010000098.1:0-4047 GCA_027074515.1 Microcaldota archaeon
TTGAAGAACTACTCGCAGAGTCTGGAAAGGCTTTGTTCGCCGCAATGCTCGATCTGGATCGGGTGAAGCCTGTTATCCAGACTTATTTTACCGTTTCGGGAAAAAATGAAGAGGAACTGCTCTACAACTTCCTCGAGGAGCTCTTGGTCTACAAGGATGCTGACGCTCTGGCGTTCTCCCGCTTTGATGTCCAGATTCGAAGGGGTAACGAACTAGTAGCGGATGTGGTTGCAGAGGGAGAGCGAATACGTCCAGAGCACAATCCCCGCGCCGACGTGAAGGCGATTTCCTGGCACGATTTCCGCGTCTGGAGGGATGAGGGTGGCTGGCACGCGAGGATACTCTTTGACGTCTAACATTTAAATCTTGGCAGCATTATCCTTTCGGTGATTTCATGAAGGTACACGTTGACAAGAGCACTTGCATCGGCTGTGGCGTTTGCGTGGCTCTGGCGCCGGACTACTTCAAGCTTGACACGGACGGCAAGTCGGTGGCGATAAAGGAAGAGGTTGCGCCCGGCGACGAGGAGAAGGTGCGCAACGCAGCCATGTCCTGCCCGACTCAGTCCATCAAGATCGAGGAGTGATTTTTATTTCCCTCCCTCGCTTTTTCTTCCATGACGGACGTGGTGCTCGTTGATGAGAACGATCGTGAAATAGGGACTATGGAGAAGATTGAAGCGCATAGGAATGGCGGTCACCTCCACCGCGCGTTTTCCATATTTGTTTTCAACTCGGAGGGCCTTTTCCTGCTTCAGCTCCGTGCAAGGAAGAAGTACCACGCCGGTGGGCTTTGGACGAACACCACCTGCTCCCACCCCCTCCCCGGCGAGGACGTTCTCTCCGCGGCACACAGGCGTTTGAAGGAGGAGATGGGTTTTGACACGGATCTTGAAGAACTCTTCTCATTTATCTACCGGGCGGACGTGGGTAACGGTCTGACTGAGTACGAGTACGATCACGTGCTTGTTGGTGTCTATGACGGTTCAGTTTCTCCGAACCAGGAGGAGGCTGACGGTTACGCCTGGGTTCGTTGGGACTGGCTCAAGGAGGACGTGAAGAAGCACCCGGAAGTATATACGCCCTGGTTCCGCAAGATAATGGACAACGTTGGGCCTATTGACGATTGGTTACGTCGTCAGGGACTTCTATGATCTTTTCTCTTCCCTTTTCGCCGCTGATTATTTTGATTGCTGCTTTCTTCGCGCCGTAGTGCTTTGAGAGAATTTCAATGAGTCGCTTGTTCGCCTTTCCATCCCTTGCTGGTGCATCTACCCATACTTTTAGCTCTGCTTCTGTTTCTTCTATCCTTACCTTCTTTGCGTTGGGCACCACCCGGACGTGCAGGCGCATGCATATATTCTGTGTGCTCTCCAATAAAATGGGATGATGAATAAACGTTGGGCTGATGGTGATGAGCTCTGGGGTAGCTGACCATTTTGCACGGGGGATGATGAATCGGACGTTCCACTGAGCGAATGACGATTCTGTTACCCCCTGACCCCAATACATCTATTGGCATAATCAGGGATCGCAGATCCCTGGTTAGCTCCGTCCCACCAAAGGATTTGGTGCTGTTACCCCCTGACCCCTTTATCTTTTTTCTCCCATCTCTTGTCGGGATGATGATTTCAGCCTTGGCTGAGCTGTGATGACGTAGGGCGCGTCTGACCGAAAATTAGCGCCGGGGAGGGGATTTGAACCCCTGCGGGCCTAGCGGCCCACCGGATCTCAAGTCCGGCCCCTTAGACCACTCGGGCACCCCGGCATATGCCTTGGCAGATTCTTTATCTAGGGAGCTCTTTTTATCTCCATACCTCTAGTGCCTCCGCCACGGTGAGTACCGGCTTCTTGAACCGCGTGTAGTCGTCTATGGGCACCCTTGGACACCCGGTGAACACGTATGCGTCGTATGGCATACCTTCCACGTACTCCGGGTAGAAATAATCGCATACAATGATGTCTGCCTCTACTCCAGCATCTCGGATCTTCTTTGCGATAGTTTCTGCCACATCCTTGTACATCTGGCCTTTTTTGGTGGTTATAACAACCCCAATGCGCCTTGCTTCCTTTGCAAGGAGCTTTGCCACTTCTCTCTGTCTCACGTATCTATCCACGTGCGGATCAACGTCTATGAGCTTCCCTGCTGGCGTTAGTATGTACGTCTTCCTCCCTGTCTGCATTCTTGCGAGTACACCGTGGAAGATGCCGTCCGTTATGATTACGTTCACGTCCGCCACCACGTTGCAGGCTCCGGGGTCACATCCAAGCACCTGCCCTTCTTCCGTTGCCAGCACGCCTCTTCCAACGGTTATTTTATCTCCCAGCGCTTCCTTAATCTCTTTCAGGTATCTCAAGTACTGAACGGTGGTGCAGAGGGCGATCTTCCCGTGGATTTTTTCCAGTGTGCTTACGATCTTCTCTACGTCCAATTCCAGCGTTATGGGGATGTAAATCACAGGGATTTCCGTGCTTTGTATTCTGCCAAACCTGTTGTGCCCGAAGTGGATCAGGATGTCCGCGCCGAGCTCCCGTGCTCCCCTATCCTTCAGATCGCAGGCGCCGAAGTTAGGGTCTATGAACAAGAATACCTCCTGTGCTCCCCTTTTCCTCAACTCACCCATTATCTGATCTGCGTATTGCTTCAAGCCCTCTGGGATCTGCACTGCTACTTTTTTGTTCCTTATGTCGAGATGTTCAACGGATTTCCTTATTTCTTGGAGCATACGGTTCCCAACCCCTTGCCGGCATTCCGAATCTCTTTATGAGCGTTTCTTTATCCTTGAACGCGCTCAGTATGTCTTCTTTCTGTCCCCCTGCACGTATTGACTGCGATGCGTGGTGTGCTGCCATTATTATTTTGTCTGCCTCTTCAAAACTACTTGCTTGGCGTATAAGTTTCGGAAGGGTTTGTTTGATAGCAGGGTGGATAGTGCGCATGATCCTTGCGTAGTATTCCACGCGCTCCACGTGTTGCGGGGATTTTGCATGCTGCAGCGCTGAGATTATGACTTCTTTTGTGTTGCCATCTGCACGTACGTACCTCTGTGCCACCCCGTGCAGCGTATCTACCCCATGCTGGCTCAGTTTTTCCACAAGTAACTGTGCGTGCTCCTTTTTCCCGCTGTTTATTGCCTGCAGTATCCTTTTTAGTTTGTGAGCATCTTCTGGCGCCGTTTTCTCCATGTGTTTGAGAAGGAGCTCCCTGTGTTCCTTATCAAGTTTTTCTGTCTCGTATATCTTGCTGTATTCTTTGGCTATCCCTACAATGTGCTCTATGTTCTCGGTACCGGCTGGAAGTTTATCGAGCAGTATGTTTCGGAGTCTATCTCTTTCATTGTCCTCTATCTTTGTGGTATGCCAGTAGATCTTCCTTGTTGCATCGCTCACCCGCTTTGCCTCTTCCAGTATCTGGGGGAGTTCTTTTTGTGCTTCCCTTATGTTTCTTATTGTTTGGATCATCGCATCGGTTGCCCGTCGCATCTGCTCAAGCATCTTCATGTTATTACCACTCATTCGGGGTTTTTATTCCACACGGAAGGTGCCACACAGCCGCCGTCCCGACGGGGGTTGCACCCCCTGTACCCCTGCGTGCTGCGCATGGCAGCACATTGTGTGCCCGATCGTGAATCGGCCCCGCGGCTCGCCAGCCACGTATCTGCTAAGGGGCTGCCGCCCCCTGTACCCCTGCGGGCTACCTACGGTTACCATTTGTGCGACCCGTTTTTTGCTACTCAACACGGAAGAAGCCGCACTTGAGGTATTGCGTCTCGGGCTGGGGGAGGTAGACGGTGTGGTCGGGTGCTTGGCCTCGTAGCGCTCCAAGCATCTGGACGACGCGGCGCTCCTTCTCCGCTGCACCCCTCACGATGCCCAAGAAGTCCTTCGGCGTGATCGGGTGAGAACAGGAGCAGGAAACGAGGAGTCCTCCGCTTTCCACGAGTTTCAGCCCCAGTTGGTTGACGAGGAAGTACATCTTCTTTGCCCGATTCAGGTCTGCTCGCCCCTTTGCCAGCGCTGGCGGATCCAGAACGACGATATCATATGT